>ONEU01000071.1 GCA_900316925.1 uncultured Eubacteriales bacterium | reverse complement strand
TGTGGCGATCCGGAACGGGATCGAACCGTCGACCTCTAGCGTGACAGGCTAGCGTTCTAACCAGCTGAACTACCGGACCACAACTGCTTGATTATCATATCATACTCTTTATGGTTTGTCAAGAGTTTTTTTGTAAAAAGAACCGATCTTTTTCGGAAAGAGTTGCAAAAAGGTGTCAGATTGCATCAAAACAGAATGCACAGAACGAAAAAAATGTTGAAATTCCGGATCCTGTCTTTTCAAGGATCTTTCTTCGTGTTATAATAAGGGCATGAAACAGGGGGTGGAATGATGAAAAATTCAATCGCGTTTAAAATTATCGGAATCACCACATTGATCTTCATTCTGGCAGATAGTATGCTGATTTATCTGAGCGGAAGTTGGTCTTACCAATTGGTACATGATGTGTATTCTTCTCATGTCAGATCGGTTTCTTCGTTTTGCGCGGACTTTTTGGATACCAATGTGTACGATAATGATCATCCGAAAGTAAAAGATAACTACCCGATTCTGCAACAGTATCAACCGGAAAAGGATTATCTGAAAGTGTTCCAGGATGCGTATGCCGAGCTGCTGATGGGGCAGTGCAAAGCCAATCATTTACAATATGTGTACCTCATCAAGCCTGATCTGGAAGCGGGGACCGTTACCTATCTGGCGCTGGCTTCCGGAGATGGTGAAAAAGGGAAAATACAGGATGTGTCTGTCGGCATGGTCCGGAAACGCTCGCTGACGCCCGGTGAAGAGGCTGCTTATCGGGGGGAAAAGGACAGGATGGAGGAATGTGATAACCAGTATGGTCATGTGCTGAGCTGCTATAACCCTGTCTATAACTCCCAGACGAAGACAATAGACGCCGTATTGGGAGCCGACGTCTCCATGGATGCCGTAGAGAAATCGTTCAGGAACATCATTATCCGGAATTGTGTGCTCCTTACGGGGGTTATGCTGCTGATCGTCATCATACTGGTGCTCTATTTCAAAGATAAACTGGTGAAGCCGGCTGCTACGATCAGTAAGAAAATGCGTGATTTTACAGAAACACACAATGCTGCCGAAACAAAGATTCCGTTTAAGAGCAGGGATGAATTCGGACAGATCGCGCAGTCGTACAACGCTATGACGGATGAGATCGAAGAGCATATTGTGGATATCCGTAAACTGACCCAGGAAAAACAAAAACAGCTGACGGAGTTGAAAATTGCCGCCGATATCCAGAGTGATCTGCTTCCGCAACCTTACTGTGTCTGTAATGGCGTGATATTGCACGGCTCGATGAATCCTGCAAAGAATGTGGGCGGCGATTTCTATGATTATTCCGAGATGCCTGACGGCAGACTGGCGGTGTGTATCGCCGATGTTTCCGGTAAGGGCGTTTCGGCGGCGCTGTTCATGGCAAGGACGATTACAGTCATCCGCCAGTTCGCTCAGATGGGCTGTTCCCCCAAGGAGATTCTCAAGGGCTCGAATCTCAATGTGTGCGCTTACAATGCCAATATGATGTTCGTGACGGTGTTCATGGGAATCTATGACCCCAAAACACGGATTCTGACCTATTCCAATGCCGGACATAATCTGCCCTATGTGGTATCGGATGAGGTGCTTCCCCTGAATGAGGCGGTGAGTACGGCAATCGGCGTGTTTGATGACGTGGAATATGAAAATGCCTCCATTGAACTGAAGCCGGGTGATACCCTTTTCCTGTATACCGACGGTCTTAATGAAGCGGTGAGCAGCGACAAGAAGTTCTTCGGCAACGAGCGTCTGGTGAAGACGCTGCAGGAGATCGCTCCCGAGGAAAGAAGCAGCTGTATTCAGAAGATGCAGGATGTGCTGCATGACTTTGTGGGGGATGAACCGCAGAGTGATGATGTGACGATGCTTTCAATGACGGTGGGGTCCCGGTATGAGGAAAAAATCATGCCGGAAAAAAAGAACCTCAAGCGGATCAATGAGATGATCCTCACCGACCCGTACATTCCCAAAAAAATGCGGAAGAAGCTGTGCCTGGTGGCGGAGGAAATCTTCGTGAACATCTGTTCCTACGCTTTTGACGGGGAAGGCAAGCCTGTACAATTCATCATGGAGGTCAACAGCAAGGCAACCCTGATCTTCCGTGACAGCGGCAAGCCCTTTGACCCCATTGAAGAGGGACGTGACACATTGGACGGCTATGCCCCCGATGAGCAGATCGGCGGATTGGGCATCTATCTCACAAAAGCCATTGCGGAGGAATGCCGGTATGCTTACCGTGACGGTCAGAATGAACTGACGGTGATTATCGACCTGCCGCCTGATGAGCCGACGGCAAACGGACAGTAATGCATCATACGCAAAACAGCACGGTTACTTCTGATGGAGTAACCGTGCTGATTTTTTGATGGAGCAGCCCAAACGCTGTCAGGACAGGTTGTTGGTGTGGAACATGATGGCGGCAAGGGCGGCAAGCGGGGCAGTCTCTGCGCGGAGGATGCGTTTGCCTAAGGTGGCAGTATGGGCGCCGGCCTCTTGCAGCAGGGTGATCTCACGCTCTTCAAAACCGCCTTCCGGTCCAGTGAAAATGGCAAGGCTTTTTGAATCCGGGTGTACCAGCTCCCGGATGGGGCGGCCGCCGCCCTCATAAAATACGATCGCCGTTTCACAGGAGATAAGAAGCCGGGAAGCCTGCTTGAGTTCGATCATCTCCGTAACCTCCGGGATGATGGCACGGCGGGACTGCATGGCGGCCTGGGAAGCAATCTTCTGGTAGCGCTGCTGCTTTTTGGCGGCTGCTTTGGCGTCGGGACGGGAGACACACCTGTCGGTCAGGGTAGGTACGATGCGCGTGACACCCAGTTCGACGGATTTCTGGATGACCGCCTCCATCTTGTCGCCTTTTGTCAGGGCGGCAAATAGGGTGACCTCGATGCTTGGCTCATTCTGACATTCCTGTTCGGTGACGGTGCGCACCAGTACGCCCTCCGCAGTAATGCGTTCGATCCGGCACAGGTGCTCGTGCCGGCGTCTGTCGCAGAGGGTCAGTACCTCGCCTACGGACATCCGCAGGGATTTGGTGATATGTACGGCGTCTTCACCCGTAATCAGGTGGGTGTCTCCGATGTTGTCGGCAAAAAACCAGTCCATAGTGATCCTCCGTTCAGGAACGGCGGCAGGGATCCGCTTCCGGGGCGGTCGGACTGCCGTCTGTTTTGTGGTGTTCGTGGGTGCGGCGTGCCTTGCGGGTAAGCATTTGCTTCAGCTTTTGCAGCCGGAACCGGTTATAGCGCTGGATGAACGCGAACGGCAGATTTCCCAGCAGCAGTAATATCGTCAGTACCGCTGCGAGCGGTACGGGGTTGATCAGGAACAGCACCGCCGTAAACAGGCAGTTGGCACGATGGTTCCATTCGCCGCGGCAGGTTTCCAGGATAAATTCGTCCAGGTACTCCGGCGAGACGTCATCCAGGTGCTCCTTGGAAAAACCGTCCTTGCCGATGTGTCGGGGAAGATGATCCTTCCAGCGGTTGATCTTCAATACATCATTGTAAAACCGGCCGCCCCGTTCCCATTTGCGGGGGCGGTACATCCTGCGGTCAGGGGAGAAGGTGCTTTTTTTCATAAAAACGCACAGAAAAAACGTGGCGTAGTGCCAGACCACACCGAGCAGGATATCGGTCAGCAGCAGGGTGAGGAGCGGTTGGTTCTGTAGCATCATAAGTCCCCCTTGTCGAATGATCAGCCTTATTATAGCGCTTTTATGCACTTTAAATGTTAATAAATTATGAACAAGAGAAGTCCCCGGAAATCAGTTTTGAGAGTCCATGCAAATTCTTCGTCAGCAACGATGAGAAGTCGGCGCTTTCCTACAGCGAATTTTGGAAAGGGGTCCGGGGAAAACCTTTTTTCGCCAGAAAAAGGTTTTCCCTGGGTAACTGGCAGGTCAGAATTGATTTCCTTGGAATCGGACAAAAACTTCTTGCAAATGCGGGAAAAAACCGTTAACATGATAATCAGGAATATTTGTAACTATCAATGGAGGAACAGCACATGAGTGAAAGAGTGGAACAGGTATTTTCGTTGTTCGGAGCGGACCGGGATGAGCTGATGGGATGGTGCTTTCAGGAGAAGGAGGAGCATACGGTATGCTCCTGCCGGGAACGGTACGGTGAGATAACGCTGTGCCTGGCGGCGAAGGCGGCTGACCGTGAGACGGCTGAACAGGAGCTGCAAAGGCTCACGGAAAAGCTGCGGCGGCGTTTTGACGGACAGATCTACAGTAATGCCGGGCAGAGTCTGCAGCAGGCGGTGGTAGAGGAACTGAAACGCCGGGGATGGAAGATCGCCACGGCGGAGAGTCTCACCGGGGGATGGGTCTCGAAGCGGATCACCGAGGTCCCGGGAGCATCGCTGGTGCTGGAGTGCGGCGTGTGTTCGTATTCCAACCGTATCAAGCATGAGGTACTTGGCGTCCGGCAGCAGACTTTGGATGTGTATACCGAATACAGCAGCCAGACCGCCGCTGAAATGGCGGAGGGCGTCAGACGGCTGGCAGGGGCGGATATCGGCGTTTCGACGACAGGGATTGCCGGTCCCGGCGGAGTGGGTGATAAGCCTGCCGGTTTAGTATATGTCGGTGTGAGTACGAAAAATGACACCCGCACCTGTGAACTGCACCTGGCACCCTCCGGCGGAGAGGATCGCGGAATGGTCCGGGGACTGGCGGCTTCCTATGCCCTGTTTATGGTATGGAAGGAGCTTCTGGGGCACTGAATGTCCCTCTTCCCGGCATCCGCACGTTTTTGTGGAGCTTTTATGAAGTATGGCTCGCCGGTTGGATGCTTTTGGGAGTGTTTCATGGCTATTCTGCACGAAATCTACGGCTGTCTATTCAACTTGAAAGAGAATCGAGAAAAAGATTGTAAAATTTTGTGCAAAACTATTGATTATGATAAATGGTTATGATAAAATATGTTATGTATGATGATGCTTTATCAGTGAAAAAGTCTGCACAAATCCGTGCGGCTCTTTGCAAATGAACATTATTAAGACAGGAGATGATTTAGAAATGGCAAGAAGTGCGGGCATTCTGATGCCCATTACAGCGCTGCCGTCTCCCTATGGTATCGGTACGCTGGGAAAGGAAGCCTACGAATTTGTTGACTTCCTCAAGGCTTCCGGTCAGAAGTACTGGCAGCTGCTGCCGGTTGGACCTACCAGCTACGGAGATTCTCCGTATCAGTCCTTCTCAACCTATGCCGGCAACCCCTATCTGATCGACCTCGATATGCTCTGCGACGACGGTCTGCTGATCAGAGAGGACCTCAGAAAAATCGACTGGGGCAGCAATTCACAGTATGTGGATTATGAAAAGATCTATAATGAAAGATTTAAGGTGCTCCGTCAGGCGTATGAGAACTTCAAGTCACAGGATCAGCAGGAGTATTGGGACTTCATGCGTGATGAGGACAGGTGGCTGACTGACTATGCACTCTATATGTCCGTCAAGAAGCTCTTTGACGACAAGGCCTGGCCCGATTGGCCCGATGATCTGATCAAATACAGAAATCCCGACACCATCAGACATTACCTCAACTATCTCTATGAGGATGTGATGTTCTGGAAGTTCGTTCAGTTCCTCTTCTACAAGCAGTGGAAGCAGCTGAAGGACTATGCTAATTTCAATGGTATCAAGCTCTTTGGCGATATGCCCATCTATGTGGCAATGGACAGCGCCGACACCTGGGCAAATCCTGAGGTGTTCTGGCTTGATGACGAAAGAAAGCCCGTTTGCGTGGCAGGATGTCCCCCGGATTATTTCTCCGAGACCGGCCAGCTCTGGGGTAACCCCCTCTATGACTGGATCTATCTTGAGGAGACTAACTTCGATTGGTGGATCAGACGTGTGGAAGGCGCTGCCAGAATGTTCGACGTTACCCGTATCGACCATTTCAGAGCCTTCGACCAGTTCTATGCTATTCCTTACGGCGCTGAAAATGCCATTAACGGCGAATGGATCGACGGTCCGAATATGAAGTTCTTCAATAAGATGAAGCAGCGTCTGGGTGATGTGCCGATTATCGCTGAGGACCTGGGCTACCAGACTCCCGGTGTGAAAAAGCTGCTGAAGGACTCCGGCTATCCCGGTATGAAGATCCTGGAGTTTGCTTTCGACTCCCGTACCAACAGCGATTATCTGCCGCATAACTATACCCGCAACAGCGTTTGCTACACCGGTACTCACGATAACGATACGATCATGGGCTGGCTCCAGACGATCTCCAAGCGTGACTTTGAATTTGCAGCCGATTACTGTGGCCTGAATAAAACAGAGGGCTACAACTGGGGATTCATCCGCACAGCTTATGCAAGTGTCAGTGATTATGCCATCGTTCAGATGCAGGATATTCTCGGTCTCGGCGGAGAAGCCAGAATGAACGAGCCGTCTACCCTCGGCGGCAACTGGACCTGGAGAATGAAGGCAGGCGCTACAACTGCTAAACTCTCGAAAAAGCTTTACCATTTGTCAAAAATTTACAGAAGGCTGGAGGATGACAAGAAGATGAAGAAGAATGCCATTATCGACAACCTCGTGCTTACCGCTAAGAACGAGTATTGTAAGGAGCTCAAGGAGCTTTCCCCCGCAGAACTTCATGAGGCTCTCGGCAAGGCTATGATGGGCGAGATCTCTGAAAGATGGGCTGCAAGCAAAAAGAACCACGCTGAGCATCGCCGTGCTTACTATCTCTCTGCAGAGTTCCTGATGGGCCGCATGATGTACAATAACCTGTATGCAATGGGCGTGCTCGATCAGACCAAGAAGCTGCTCGCTGATAAGGATATTGATATCAATGTCTTTGAAGAGATCGACGACGCGGCTCTGGGTAACGGCGGTCTGGGCAGACTCGCTGCTTGCTTCCTCGATTCTGCTGCAACCCATGATGTTCCCCTGGACGGCTATGGCATCCGCTATAAGTACGGCCTGTTCAAGCAGGAAATCAAGGACGGCTTCCAGGTTGAGGTGGCTGACGACTGGCAGCACTTCGGCGATCCCTGGTGCATCAGAAGAAGCGAGGATACCGTTCTCGTGAAGTTCGCAGATCAGACCGTGAAGGCTGTTCCTTACGATATGGCTGTTATCGGTTATGGCACAGACAATATCAATACCCTGCGTCTGTGGCAGGCTGAGGCCGTTAATGACTTTAACTTCCTGGAGTTCAACTCCTGCAAGTATGACGAGGCTGTTCAGGAAAAGAATGCCGCTGAGAACATCTCTAAGGTACTCTATCCCAACGATAACAGCTATGAGGGCAAGGTGCTCCGTCTGAAGCAGCAGTATTTCTTCTCTTCTGCTTCCCTGCAGGATATCCTCAAGAGATATAAGGCTCGTCACGGCAATGAGTTCAAGTATTTTGCCGACGAGACTGTTATTCAGCTCAATGATACCCATCCCACCATCTCTATCCCGGAGCTTGTTCGTCTGCTTACCAACGAGGGCTGCGACTTTGACTGGGCTCTTGGTATGGCTCGTGCTGCTTTTGCTTACACCAACCACACCGTTATGCAGGAGGCTCTTGAGAAGTGGAGCATTGACCTGATGAAGAGCATCCTTCCCGAGGTCTATGAGATCATCGTGAAGATCAACGACAGACTGGTCAGTGAGCTGACTGCCAAGGGCTATGCTGAGCCTACCGAAGAGGCTAAGAAGGCTGCCAAGAAGGGCGAGACTCCCAAGACCAAGCTCGATAACATGAGAATTATTGACGGTCACGTTGTACACATGGCTCGTATGGCTACCTATTGCTCCAGCTATGTCAACGGTGTTGCCGCTATCCATACACAGATCCTCAAGGACGATACCCTCAAGGAGTGGTATGAGCTCTATCCGGAGCGCTTCCAGAACAAGACAAACGGCGTTACACAGCGTCGCTGGCTCGGCCTCTGCAACCCCGAACTGTCTGAGTTCATTACTGACCTCATCGGCAAAAAGTGGGTCCGCAATCTGGACGACCTCAAGAAGCTTGAGAAGAAGATCACTGACGAGAACGTTGACAAGTTCAACGGCATCAAATATCAGAAGAAGAAGGAGCTCTCTGAGTTCATCCAGAAGCACGACAATGTTTACATTGATCCGGACTTCATGTTTGATATCCAGGTGAAGCGTCTGCATGAGTACAAGAGACAGCTGATGAACGCATTCTCCATCATGGCTATCTACTTCCGTCTGAAGGAAGGCAAGCTGCCCAACTTTACTCCCACCGCATTTATCTTCGGTGCGAAGGCTGCTCCCGGCTATGCAAGAGCTAAGGCTATTATCAAGTACATCAACGAGATCGCTAACCTTATCAACAACGATCCCGAAGTGAATCAGAAGATGAAGGTCGTATTCGTCTCCAACTACAATGTTTCCTATGCAGAGAAGATCATTCCTGCTGCCGATATCCATGAGCAGATCTCTACTGCCGGCACAGAGGCTTCCGGTACCAGTAACATGAAGTTTATGATTAACGGTGCTGTGACCATCGGTACCTGGGACGGCGCTAACATCGAGATCGCTACCAATGCAGGTATTGAGAACGAGTACATCTTCGGCGCAAGAGTGGAAGAGATCAACGAGATCAAGGATACCTATGATCCCAAGAAGATCTACAAGTCCAACGCAGAGGTGAAGAAGGTTATCGACACCCTGATCGACGGCCGTTTCAGCGACGGCGGCAAGACCGGCGAGGGTTCCTTCAAGGAGCTGCATGATTCTCTCCTCGAGGGTGCAAGCTGGCATCAGGCTGACCACTACTTCATCCTCAGAGATCTGCCCGAGTACATTGAGACAAAGCTCCAGGCAAACAACGACTATAAAGACAGACGTGCCTTTGCCAGAAAGTGCCTCATGAACACCGCTAACTCCGGCCAGTTCTCCTCTGACCGTACCATCCTCCAGTATGCTACCGAGCTCTGGAAAGTAAAATAATCCGCCGCAGACTTAACGGTCTGCAACCGGTTCTATGATCGGACATGACAGGCATGGTGACTCCTTCGGGAGTACCGTGCCTGTTTTTTTGCGTGGAAAAAGGAAGTTATCCTGACGAATAGACAAGGGGCAAGAGGTATCAGGGGACTTACACGAGAAAGCCCCCCTGACACCTCCGAAAGCGGCTGACCGGCAGCAATGAATTGCGATAGAGTGAGAAAAGCGGGGTTGAAAAATGGGGAAGGAGGTGGTATGATGGTTAAAAGAGATAAAATATATTTCTGTTTTGGAAAAATTTTGAGCATATTAAAGGAGGACTTCGGCATGAAAGGTAAGCTACTGAAAAGATTGTGTGCGGTGGCACTGACTGCTTTGATGCTTACCGGGGTGAGCACGGCTTTGCCCGGTATGATTGATCTTGGCGTGAACGTGAATGCTGCACAGAGCGAGACTCCTGCTACTTCGTTTGAGTATGAGACCAGCGTTTCAGGTGATGTCACCATCACAAAGTTTACAGGAAGTGAGTCGGAGGTCGTTGTCCCTGCGTCTATTAAGGGCAATCCCGTTGTCAAGATCGCCAGCTGGGCATTTGAGGGCTGTTTCGGGGTGACAAGCATCGTCATTCAGAGCGGCGTGACGACTATTGAGGATTCCGCTTTCGCCCGCTGTGCCAACCTGACGGAGATCTCAATCCCCGATTCCGTCACTTCTGTCGGCGGCAGCGCATTCTACCTCTGCAGCAAGCTGGAAAAGATTGATATCCCTGATTCGGTGACGAAAATCGGTGAGGGCGCTTTTTCCAACTGTAAGGCTCTCCGCTCGGTGAAGCTGCCGGGGAATTTGTCGATAATTAAAAATAATACTTTCAAATACTGCACCGCTCTCCAGACGCTGACACTGCCGGATACGATCCAGGAGATCGCTTATCAGGCCTTCCTCGGGACGGGTCTGGTGAATGTCAATCTGCCTTCTTCGCTGGTGACCATCGGTGATTATGCGTTTGCCGATTGTACGTCGCTGCAGCAGATTATGATTCCGACCAAGGTCACCTCTATGGGTAATAAGGTGTTTATGGGCTGTACCTTGCTGGAAAAAATAGATGTCAGTCCCTATAACGGCAGCTTTTCTTCGGTGGACGGCGTGATGATGAGCCCGGATAAAAAGACGCTGATCCTCTGTCCGGAGGGCAGAAGGGGTGAGTATCTCATCCCCAGCCATGTGATGAGTACGGATTACAACGCTTTCTATAACTGCAAAAAGCTCACCGCCGTGACCGCTTCCCCCAATATGAACGGTATCTACTCCCGCGTTTTCTACGGCTGTGAACTGCTTGAACGCTTTGTGGTGCCGGAGGGTGCCATCAATATCGGTCCCGAGGCCTTCGCCATGTGTACCGGCCTTCGCTATGTGACCATCCCGGCAAGCGTTTTCAGCATTGATTCTACCGCTTTCAACAACTGCTCCGATCTGACGATCATCGGTACGGAAGGCTCTACGGCACAGACCTTCGCAGAGGAAAAAGGCTTTGCGTTTGAGAAGGTACGCCCGAAGCTCGAAAATCTCTCGACAATCTCTGCTGACAAGATCCTCCTGGGGGACAGTGTGCAGGTGAATTGCGTGGGCGGTGAGGGCGCTTCCGGTTACCAGTATGAAGTGAGCTTCCGTCCCTCCACCGGGGCGCAATGGACAACCGTGCAGGCATATTCTTCCAATACAAAAGTCTCAATCAAGCCCGCTGAGGCAGGGAATTATGTCATCCGGGTGAATGTCAGGGATGCACAGCAGGATGTTGTGACGGAAGAGTTTAACCTGGTCGTATCGGAGCCTATCGTCAATACCTCCACCGTGGTATCCTCGGCAAAGGTGGGGACCAGTGTGACTGTCTACGGCTCTGCAAGCGGAACCGGCTCAAAACAGTATGCTTTCTACTATCGCAAACCCGGTGCGACCGCCTGGACGACTGCACAGAGCTTCTCCTATAAAAACACCGTCTCGGTCTATCTGGGAACGACAGGAACATATCTGGTTCGTGTGGATGTAAAGGATGTCAATGGGATGGTCGTTGAAAAGGAAATGTCCGTGACGGCCTATGATCCCCTCAGGGCAAGTATTTCCGTCGGCGCGGAAAATGTGGTACTGGGCCGCAGCGTGAGCGTCAAGGCCGGTACAACAGGCGGTTACGGCGCTGTTCAGTACCAGTTTGCCGCCAAGAAGACCGATACCAACACCTGGGTCACCGTGCGGGATTATTCCACCAATGCACAGCTTGACTACAAGCCGGATCAGGCAGGCAAATATACGATCCGTGTTACCGTCAAGGACGAAGCCGGCAATATCACACAGGCAGAAACAGGTCTGGAATGCATCAATCAGCTGAAAAATACCTCCTCCGTGGCAGTAAAATCTGCGGTGGTAGGCTCTGCCGTGAAGGTGACGGCGGATGCTACCGGAGGTCTCGGCGAAAAACAGTATGCGGTGTGGTACCAGAATCCTAACAATAAAAAGTGGTACAAGGCACAGGATTACTCCAAACAGACCGCTGTGACCGTGAAGCCCAAGCAGACCGGAAAGTATATCATCCGTGTGAATGTCAAGGACGGACGCGGTGTTGTCGTGAAGAAGGACTTTAGCGTGAATGTGTTTGCTGCCCTGAAAAATACCTCCACCGTTTCGGCATCCGGTATCAGACTTGGCGGCAGCGTGAAGGTGACGGCTTCCTCTACCGGCGGACTGGGTGCCAAACAGTATGCTGTCTGGTACCAGAATCCCAATAATAAGAAGTGGTACAAGGCACAGGGTTACTCCACCGCGACAACTGCAACGATCAAGCCAAAACAGACCGGCAGCTATGTCATCCGTGTGAATGTCAAGGATGAGCGCGGCAAAGTGGTGAAAAAGGATATAACCCTCTCCGTAACAAAGTAAATAGCTGATCCCGACAGCCGTACAGAAATGTGCGGCTGTTTTTTTGCGCCAATAATCCGCCGTACCGTTGATGCGGCAGCCCCGTCCGATTAACCGGAATGGTTAATCAGGGTCATTCTATGGAAAAATGGCAGGTTTTAAGGCGTTTTTTGACGGGCTGCTGCACCTGTGTCGGCACTGCATTTTTGTCAGAACAGAGTTTTAACCGTTGTGGTTAATGACAATAAAAAATGAGTGTCATACAATGGGATTGCGTTCAGAAAGTGCTTTTAGTGCAGAAGAAACGCATGGAAGGCATAATGCCGGAAGGAATGGCGGCGTCTGGCTTTGGAAAACCTGTTGATGATCTTGCCGAGTCGGACGTCGTGCCCGTTCCGGTTAAGCATTTCCATCGTTCCTTCTCTGAACCAAACCGTACATTGTCCTTGAAGAGGGACGTAAAACACTACTACATTATTCAAAAGGAAGGATCTATATGAAATCAACCATCTGGAAGGTATTAGCGGTAACAATGGCGGCTGCCACCATTGCCTGTGTTGGTGCAGGTTGTGCCAAGAACGACCAAAAGGGTCAGGAAAGCTCTGCCACCTCCGCGGCATCCTCAAAGGACGCTTCAAAGTCTGACAGCAAAGCTGCATCCGCCGACGCAAGCAAAACGACATCTGCCGAAGGAAGCAAGGCCGAGACCTCCACAGAAAGCAAGGCTGAGTCCGCTGAAGAGAGCAAGGCAGAGACTTCTACAGAAAGTAAGGCTGAAGAGAGCAAGACAGAATCTGCTGAGGAAAGCAAGGAAGCATCCACAGAGGAATCTGAGGAAAGCGGTACGGAAACAGAGGCAGGGGAGCAGTTCCTCGGCTCATGGGAATATGATGTGGGCAACAAATATTTTGGACTGATTATCAACGATGACGGTTCGGTTGACATGAAATTCGCCGATGGTAAAACGTTGCCTGCATCCTGGACGGTTGAAGACGGATTACTCTGCGTTCGTGCAGCAGGCGGTCTCCAGA
>ONEU01000174.1 GCA_900316925.1 uncultured Eubacteriales bacterium | reverse complement strand
GTAGTGATGAAGCGGTCGTAGGCATCCGGACTGCCGCCTCTCTGGAAGTGTCCGGGCACCGTCACTCTGGTCTCCTGACCGGTGGCTTCCTCGATCTCATGGGCAATCTTATAGGAAATGGAAGGATACATCAGGTTTGCCATGGCTTCCTTCTTCTTCTTTTTGGGCAGCTCGGCAATCTCCTTGGAGATAGCGCCCTCAGCCACCGCCAGGATTGAGAAGGTCTTGCCGCTCTTGGTACGGCTCTTGATACAGTCGATGACCTTTTCGATGCTGTAGGGGATCTCCGGAATGAGGATCACATCCGCACCGCCTGCAATACCGGCATGAAGGGTCAGCCAGCCGGCTTTATGTCCCATGCATTCCACAATAAACACACGGCCGTGAGAGGTGGCGGTGGTGTGGATGCAGTCAATGACGTTGGTAGCGATATCCACAGCGCTCTGGAAGCCGAAGGTCACATCGGTTCCCCAGATATCGTTGTCAATGGTCTTGGGCAGGGTCACCACATTCAGACCCTCTTCCGACAGCATATTGGCGGTCTTATGGGTACCGTTGCCGCCGAGAATGGCCAGGCAGTCCAGTTTCATCTCAGCATAATGCTTCTTCATCTCAGCAACCTTGTCCACGCTGGTCTCGTCGATTACGCGCATAAGCTTGAAGGGCTGACGGGAGGTTCCCAGAAGGGTGCCGCCCCTGGTCAGGATACCGGAGAAATCCTCCGGCGACATCAGCTTATATTCGCCGTAGATCAGACCTCTGTAACCGTCGATGATACCGTATATCTCTACCTGATTGCCGTAGTACTCATACAGACCCTTGGCAATGCCTCTGATGGCGGAGTTCAGACCCTGACAGTCACCGCCGCTGGTAAGGATACCTACTCTTTTCATGTTGCAAACACTCCTTTGCCGTATTATTGATAAGTACATTTTACAACAAAAATTGTTGTATTACAATAAAAATATTAGATATTTTGTACTTTATTTTTCTTCTTTTTCCTGCTGCGCCTTTTTGAACGCCTCACTGGTCAGGGGAATGAACTGTCTCTCCTCCCGCACGGTATTTTTCTTGGCGGCAAGAGCTTTTTTGGCTTCCTCATAAAATTCATGCTGACAGTTGTGCACCTTTTTGCCCCGGCGGTCAATCAGCGCGTAACCGGTATCGGAACCCTGTATCCGGGTGTTGAGCACATCCTTGAGCATCGTTGACATGATCCCGAAGGAACGGTCTACCAGCTCAGGGTCCTCGATGGGGAACACCAGCTCCACACGCTTATCCAGATTGCGCTGCATCCAGTCGGCAGAGCCCATGTAGATTTTCTTCATACCGCCGTTCTCAAAAATGAAGATACGGCTGTGCTCCAGAAGCTGTCCGACAATGCTCCGCACCTGGATATTGTCGCTGATCCCCTTGATTCCCGGCACAAGGCAGCAGATTCCCCGCACGATCAGGCGGATCTTCACCCCGGCACGGGAGGCTTCATACAGCAGCCGGATGATTTCGGGATCAACAAGTGAGTTGACCTTTGCCGTGATTCCGGAGGGCAGGCCTGCACGGGCATTTTCCGTCTCGTTGCGGATCATCTCCTCAAAGAAGGTGCGCAGACCCGTAGGCGCCACTTTCATCTTATGATACACCGGGGGCGTAGAATAACCCGTAATGACGTTGAAAAGGGAGGAAGCGTCCTCGCCGAATTTCTCGTCACAGGTAAACAAACCGATATCCGTATAGAAACGGGCGGTAATGTCGTTATAGTTACCGGTACCCATGTGCAGGTAGCGGCGGATCTCGTTATTCTCCCGACGCACCACCAGTACGATCTTACAATGCGTCTTCAAGCCTGCCAGGCCATAGATGACATGACAGCCGGCCTTTTCGAGCTTTTTGGCCCAGCCGATATTATTTTCTTCATCGAACCGTGCTTTCAGCTCCACCAGTACGGTCACCTGCTTGCCGTTTTCGGCAGCCTTGATCAGAGCAGCGATGATCGGTGAATTGCCGCTGACACGATAGAGCGTCTGCTTGATGGCCAGAACATTCTCATCCTTGGCGGCCTGGTTGATGAACTTGATCACCGCATCAAAGCTCTCGTAGGGGTGATGCACCATCCTGTCCTTTTCACGGATGGAGGCAAAGATATCGTCACAGCCGAAGAAATCCGGCGGGGGATTCACCGGAACAATGGGTTTGAAACGCAGGTCGTCCAGACCGTCCAGACCGCCGAATTTGGAGAAGAAGGTCAGGTCGATGGGACCGGACACCTCATAGATTTCCTTCTGCGATACATCCAGCATATCCACCAGGAACCGTTTGAGCGCCTTATCACACTTGGAAAGGAGTTCCAGACGCACAGGATCACCGCGCTGGCGTTTTTTCAGTGAATGCTCAATCTCCACCAGCAGATCATCCGCCTCTTCGTCGATATCCAGATCGGAATCCCTGGTGATCCGGAAGGGCGAGCAGGCCTGTATCTCATAGAGCTCAAACAGCTCCGAAAGATTGCTGATGATGATATCCTCCAGCAGCACAAAGGCTCTTCCGGTGTCGGACTTTACCTCCATAAAACGCGGCAGGATAGAGGGTACCTGCACCACGGCGAAAATATCCTCACCGTCCTTGAGCAGTCTGACGGCGATATTCAGGCTTTTGTTGGCAAGCAGCGGAAACGGCCGGGAAGTATCCACCGCCAGCGGGGTGAGCACTGGAAAAATCATCTTACAGAAATATTCATCCACACTCTGCCGCTGTGCCTTGTTCAGTTCCTTGATCTTCAGGAACCGCAGCTTCTGTTTTTTCAGCGCCGGGATAATGGAATGGTGCAGACAGGAATACTGTTTCCTGGAAAACTCGTGTATTTTCTCCGTGAGCTGTTCAAACTGCTGCACGGGATTCATGCCGGAGGCATCCGCTTCCTGGGGATGGGAGTGCATCCTGTCCATCACCCCGGCCACACGCACCATAAAAAATTCATCCAGGTTCGAGGCGGTGATGGCAAGGAACTTCACCCGCTCCAGAACAGGGTTATCCTTCTCAAACGCTTCGTCCAATACCCGGTTATTGAAATCTATCCAGCTCAGTTCCCGGTTATGATAGGGAAAATCCGGCGGAGAATGCAGCTTCACCGGCGTGTGGGCCGCATCCGGATGTCCGTTTTTGGATTTTTTTCCATTCTTCACTGTTTTGACCGGCTGCAGCAGAGAATCCTTTTTTGCGGCTTTCTCGGCCGTCTTTTTCGGTTCCCGCTTGCTTTTTTCATCCTCTTTTTTCTTATCGCTCAAGCTGATCAACCCTTCCGATACTACTGTTATGGACATTATAACAAATTCTAGTTTCAAATTCAATATTTTCTGTCAATTTCGTCCATCAGGGAGCATAAAAAAACCGGGTGACTGTGTCACCCGGAAGAGCTTATAACTTATTTCTTTCTGGATTTGATAGCCACACCGATGAGAATACCGACAGCAAGGGCACCGGCAGCACAGATGGCAGCCTTCTTCTTCATCTTCTCGCGTCTCTCATACTCCTGCAGCTCGGCAATAATATCGTCGTCTAAAATAATCTCATCAAGATCACCCTCGATCTCCGGATCCGTCTCCACGGTGATCTGGACCTCAGGCTTGCCGGTCTTTTCCTTGATTCTCTTCACAATGTTTGAGACAATACGGAACCGTCTGGCACTCGGCTCAACAACCTCTTCAACGGCTTCTTCCTCAGCACTGTCCTCGGCAGCAGACATAGCTTCTGTTTCGGCTGCAGCTTCTGCAGCAGGCTCAGCAGTTTCTTCCACAGCCTCCTGAACAGCCTCTGCTGTTGTTTCTGCTGTTGTTTCTGCTGTTGTTTCTGCTGCGGTCTCTACAACCTCATCTGTCTGCTTTTTTTTCTGGGACATACATCATACTTCCTTTCGTCCGATAAATATAGTATTGAAAATTAGTCTATCGTTATCATGTACAAGGTTATTGTAACACAGACGAAAAAATCTGTCAACCTGCAAAACCCAACTTTTCTCGAAAATCAATTTTAACCTGCCGGTTACCGGAGAAACCCTTTCCAAAATTTGCTGCGAGATATGACTTGCAGCAATCGGTAAACATTAACTGCTCTTTGTTCCGTAGAAAAAGTATCAGCCTGCAAAAGCAAGCTCCTGCAGGCTGAGAGTGATTCAGATTATTTCAGGGCGTCAATAGCCGCTTTGATCATGTCGATCTTCACACGGATCTTGTCAGCGGCTGCTCTTACGTCAGCCACCACCTTTTCCGGTGCTTTGGAGACAAAGCCCTGGTTGCTCAGCTTTTTCTCGTTGAACTCCAGATCCTTCTGTGCAGCAGCCAGCTCCTTGTTCAGGCGCTCCAGCTCTGCTTTCTTATCCACCAATTCATCCATGGGGATATAAATCTTGGCTTCCGAGGTCACCACGGTCACAGCGCCCTCCAGTTCAAAGCTGCCGGCAACATGAACTTCGCTGGCACCGGCCAGTCTGTTGAAGAACAAACTGCCGTTTGTGAAAGGCTCCTGCTCCTGGGCGGCAATGTACACCTTTGCCTTGCGGGACGGCGGCACATTCATTTCGGCTCTGCGCAGACGGATCGCCTTGATGGCGTCCATCACCATAGTCATCTGACGGGCAGCCTCCGGGAAGCTGTGGGCCTCGTCATATTCGGGATATTTCTGCAGCATGATGGTCTCACCCTCGTGAGGCAGCGACTGCCACAGTTCTTCGGTAATAAACGGCATGAACGGGTGCAGCAGCTTCAGCGTCTCGCTGGTCACCCACACAAGCACCTGACGGGCATTCTGAGCGGTCTGTCCCTCTGACTGCAGTCTTGCTTTGGTCAGCTCGATGTACCAGTCGCACAGGCAGTCCCAGATGAAGTCATACAGCTTCTGCACAGCCACACCCAGCTCGTATTTTTCCAGACTCTCGGTCACCTCGCGGATGGTGGTGTTGAGCGTGGAGACGATCCACTGATCTTCGGTGGTCAGCTCGGAGGGCAGTTCGTTCTTCACATCATGGCCGTCAATATTCATGCGGACAAATCGTGTAGCGTTCCAGAGCTTATTGGCAAAGTTACGCATAGCGGTGATCTTCTTCTCGGAATAACGCATATCACTGCCGGGAGCGTTACCGGTCACCAGAGTGAAGCGCAGGGCATCCGCGCCGAACTGGTCAATGACCTCCAGCGGATCAATACCGTTACCCAGGGACTTACTCATCTTTCTGCCCTGTTCGTCACGCACCAGGCCGTGAATGAGCACCTTCTTGAACGGTGCCTGACCGGTGTGTTCCATGCCGCTGAACATCATTCTCATCACCCAGAAGGGGATGATATCATAACCGGTGACCAACACACTGGTGGGATAGAAATACTCCATTTCAGCGGTGTTATCGGGCCAGCCGAGAGTGCTGAACGGCCACAGAGCGGAGGAGAACCAGGTATCCAGCGTATCGGGATCCTGACGCATCTTCTTGCCGCACTTGGGGCAGACAGCTTCATTATCCTTGGTCACGACGGTTTCGCCGCAGTCATCGCAGTAGAAGGCGGGAATCTGATGTCCCCACCAGAGCTGACGGGAAATACACCAGTCACGGATGTTTTCCAGCCAATGGAAATAGGTCTTTTCAAAGTGAGGCGGAATGAAGTCGGTATCACCGTTCTTCACGGCATCAATAGCCGGCTGAGCCAGCGGCTTCATCTTCACGAACCACTGCTTGGAAACTCTCGGCTCAACGGTTGTCGAGCAGCGGTAGCAGGTGCCGACGTTATGGGAATAATCCTCAATCTTCACCAATGCGCCCTCGGCTTCCAGATCGGCTACGATTGCCTTTCTTGCCTCGTATCTGTCCATGCCGGCATACTTGGGGTAATCCTCGGTAATTCTGGCATCGTCCGTCATCACATTAACGACCGGCAGATGATGTCTCAGACCCACTTCAAAGTCGTTGGGGTCGTGAGCCGGGGTGATCTTCACCACGCCGGTTCCGAAATCCATCTCTACATAATCATCCGCCACAATGGGAATCTCACGGTGCACGATCGGCAGGATAACGGTCTTGCCGACCAGATCTTTATAGCGCTCATCCTTCGGGTTCACGGCCACAGCGGTATCACCCAGCAGGGTTTCCGGACGGGTGGTAGCAAGATTGATATAACCGGTACCGTCCTTCAGCGGATAGCGCAGGTGCCAGAAGTGACCTGCCTGCTCCTCATATTCCACCTCGGCATCAGAGATGGATGTCAGACAATGCGGGCACCAGTTGATAATCCTCTCACCGCGATAGATGAGCCCTTTATTGTACAGATTGACAAATACCGTCTTTACGGCCTTGTTGCAGCCCTCGTCCATAGTAAAGCGCTCACGCTCCCAGTCAGCGGAAGAGCCCATCTTCCGCAGCTGTCTGACGATCCTGCCGCCGTATTCTTTTTTCCAGTTCCAGGCTCTCTCCAGGAACTTCTCTCTGCCGATTGCCTCCTTGGTCAGCCCCTCCTGACGCATTGCCTCCACGATTTTCGCCTCGGTGGCAATGGAAGCATGGTCGGTGCCAGGAAGCCACAGCGTGCAGTAACCCTGCATCCGCTTGAACCGGATGAGAATATCCTGCAAGGTATTATCCAATGCATGACCCATGTGCAGCTGTCCGGTAATATTCGGCGGCGGCATCATAATCGTGTATGGTTTTTTGTTTTTGTCGATCTCGGCATGAAAATAATGATTATTCTCCCAGAACTGATAAATCCTGTCCTCAAATTCACCGGGATCGTAAGCCTTGGCAAGCTCCTTTTCCATTTGTATTCCTCCATCTCCTCGTCCCTACCCTGACGGCGGGACTTTTTTCCAAAATTCTGATACCTGTTTATTATCCCACTAAACCGCCGTTTTGTCAACACTCCGCCGGATTCTTCTCACGTCAATCTAAATCTG
>ONEU01000164.1 GCA_900316925.1 uncultured Eubacteriales bacterium | reverse complement strand
GCCGTATCCCGTGTCCCGGGAACCTTCAGCTCCCTGGCAGTTTTTCGGGACACCAAAAAACTCCACGGACAATTTGCTAAAAAATTCATAAAATTCTATTGTAATTTAATGCGATATGTGTTAAAATAACTGTTACGGAGGTGGTATAGGTGCACGATAAGACAATGATATTTTCCATTTCAGACAACCGCGATGAGAGTATCAGGACAATTCTCATCACAGTCTATAACGCACTTGCAGAAAAAGGCTATAACCCGATCAACCAGATCGTCGGTTATATTTTGTCTGAAGATCCGACATATATCACCACACACAAAAACGCAAGATCTCTGATCCGCAAGATCGACAGAGATGATCTGCTTGAGGCGCTTTTGAAGAATTACCTCAAGACCTGATCTCATTGATGCAGAAACGGAGGGTGATTATGGCCGAAGATAAAAAATTCTTCTCTTATAAGGGCAAACCGCTGGTTCGCTGCGGTGATGTGCTCTATTACGGTGACATGAGTGATCCTTATGTTATCCGGCTCGACATCAAGTCCAAGCAGGATGCCAACGGCATGGAGCTTGCCGACAAGGTGTCTGTGAAGCTGATCAGCACTGACCCCGATATCAGCCCGCGAAAAGCAATCGTGAAAACCAGCGAAAAGCCGAGTCTTTACCTTGCCATTGATATTGGTAATGTCTGGCTCCAGAAGGCTCTGAAGGCATAAGCCTGTCTTCCTGATTCAAAACAAACAGCACGGTAACTCCATGAGCTGCCGTGCTGTTTGTGTTTTCCCTCCAGAAAGGTGTTTCGTTCTCTGCGGAGAGCGAATCGGGGAACTTTCACCCCCCCCCGACACCCCCGAAAGCGAGGTGGCGTTACAAAACCTCTTGAGCGAAAACTCCTCGGGAACACCCAAGATTGAATGGGGGGCGGGCAATTGCGCAATAGTGGAAATAAAATACCGGGCTGTCACTTCACATGATGACAGCCCGGTATTGCTCACGAATGGTTTTTCCGCTGTATTGCGGGTCATTCACATTCTGATTCTTCCTGTTTTCTGCTCTTCTGCGCCTTGATGACCTTCAGACGGGAGAATTCCTCTCTGTCCTTCTCATCCAATGCGTCCGTGATGAACTTTACCGTCTCCTCAAACCGGGGGATCATAATGTTCTTCAATGCATTGGCGCGCTTCTGCGTCTTCTTGATCGAATCAGCAAGGCGGTAGACGCTGTTTTCTACCTCTGCCAGGTCCGCCGTCAGACGCTTCACCTCCCGGAAACAGGTGTATGCTTCGTCAAAGGCAGCATTCGTGGCATCAAGTCCGAAAAACAATCCGTTTTCCTGCGTTTCCTCATCTATGGTCACAATGGGAATCTCCACACCCATGACGCTGCGGTAGGAGAGCTTCAGCGAATTGTCCTCCGGGACGGAGCGCGCAATGTCGTCAATATAACCCATGGTGATGTTCGCCCTTTGCAGCGCCAGATAGGCTCTGCTGTAGGTCACATCAATCTTGTCCTGAATCTCGCTTGCCCTGTCGATCAGCGTCATCATTTCTCTCACGAGGATATTCCGCTTTTTATCCAACAGCTCATAGCCTGTTCTCGCCAAAGACAGGGATTTTTTTGATGTGATCAGATTACCCTTGGTGGGTACAGCCTGAACAGCCATTGTTTTCACCTCATCCCATTATCAGACATCATCATCTGACGAGTCACCGGTATCGGCATCTGTCGAGAAGGTATTGAAGTTGAGGCTATCCTTGTCCTCAATGTAGTATTTATCCAGCAGCGCATCATCCACACGGTCCAGCTCTGCTCTGGGCAGGGTGGACAGCAGCTTCCAGCCGAGATCAAGACTCTGCTCAATGGTGCGGTTCTCGTGGTAGCCCTGGTTGACAAAATACTGTTCAAACAGCTTGCCGAACTCCATGTATTTCTTGTCCACCGGCGACAGCTCCTCCTCACCGATAACGGACGCCAGTGAACGGGCATCCTGCACACGGGCATAGGAGGCAAACAACTGGTTTGCCAGGGGCTGATGATCGGCTCTGGTATAGCCCTCACCGATACCGTCCTTCATCAGACGGGAAAGCGACGGCAGCACCGATACCGGCGGATAATAGCCCGAACCCTCAAGCTGACGGTCCAGAACGATCTGTCCCTCGGTAATATACCCGGTCAGGTCAGGCACCGGATGGGTGATATCGTCATTGGGCATGGTCAGGATCGGGATCTGCGTTACAGAACCCTTGCTGTCCTTGATCATACCGGCACGCTCGTAGAGAGCGGCGAGATCGGAATAGAGGTAACCGGGGAAACCCTTTCTGCCGGGGATCTCACCCTTGGAGGATGAAAACTCACGCAATGCCTCGGCGTATGAAGTCATATCGGTCATAATGACCAGAACGTGCATATTACATTCAAATGCTAAATATTCCGCAGCCGTGAGCGCACATTTCGGCGTCAGGATACGTTCAATGATCGGGTCATTGGCCAGATTCAGGAACATGACCACACGGGAAAGTACGCCGCTCTGGTCAAAGCTCCTGCGGAAATAATCGGCAACGTCATTCTTAACGCCCATGGCGGCAAAAACGATACCGAATTTATTGTCGCCGCCCTCATCGGCGATCTTTGCCTGACGGACAATCTGCACAGCCAGTTCGTTGTGTTTCATACCGGAACCGGAGAAAATCGGCAGCTTCTGTCCTCTGATCAGCGTCATCAGGGTATCTATGGTAGAGATACCGGTATTGATATAGTTTCTCGGATACACACGGGAAACGGGATTCATGGGCGTACCGTTGACGTTGGCCATCTTTTCGGGATACACCTCTCCCAGACCGTCGATCGGGCGGCCGGCGCCGCTGAACACACGTCCCATGATCTCCGGCGAGAGCGCCAGCTCCATCGGGTGAGCCTTCAGCCGTGTGCGGGTATTGTCAAGGGAGATGGATCTCGTGCCCTCAAACACCTGTACGACCACTCGATCGCCGTCTATCTGAACTATTCTGCCGTGGCGGTAGGTGCCGTCATCCAGACGGATATCCACCATCTCCTCAAAGGAGGCGTTGTCCACATGGTCGAGCACGATCAGAGATCCGTTGATCTCCTTGACACCGACATAATCGAGAATCATTCATTTCACTTCCTCATCAAAATAATCGGGGGACCGTCACCGGATCAGGCAGTCAGCGTGTCCAGTGCCCGATCCATATCAGCGATCAGCTCGTCAAACATTTCGGGCTTGCTGTTGGGGATATCGTACTTCATCTTGGCAAGGCGCTCGAACAATCCCAGCTCCATGATCTGTGAGATCGGAATGGCAGCGGCGATGATCGTCCTGGCCTTGGCGTACAGATGGAGGATTGCCTTCATCATCAGCTTCTGCTTCTCCAGGGGGACAAAGGTATCGTCCGCGTGGAAAGCGTTCTGCTGCAGGAAGCCGACACGGATGGCCTTGGCTGTCTCAATGACCAGCTTCTGGTCATCGGGCAGAACGTCCGATCCGATGAGCTTGACAATCTCCATCAAGGCACTCTCCTCGTGCAGAATGGTGGTCACACGGTTCCTGTATCGGATGAAATCCTCACCCAGGTTCTCTCGGAACCAGGGATCAAGATCCGTAAAGTATTCGCTGTAGCTGTTCATCCAGTTGATAGCCGGATAGTGTCTGGCGTAGGCAAGAGATTTATCCAGCGCCCAGAAGCAGCGGGTAAAACGCTTGGTATTCTGTGTTACCGGCTCGGAGAAGTCGGAGCCCTGGGGAGACACGGCGCCGATGATCGTCACGGAGCCTTCTGCCCCGCAAAGCGTATCCACACGGCCGGCTCTCTCATAAAATTCCGACAGACGGGACGGCAGATATGCCGGGAAGCCTTCCTCTGCGGGCATTTCCTCCAGACGGCCGGAGATCTCACGCAGTGCCTCCGCCCAACGGGAGGTGGAATCCGCCATGATTGCCACATGATAACCCATGTCACGGTAATATTCCGCCAGGGTCAGGCCGGTATAGATGGAAGCCTCACGGGCTGCCACAGGCATATTGGAGGTGTTGGCAATCAGCACCGTTCTGTCCGTCATAGGACGTCCGGACTTCGGGTCGATCAGCTCGGAGAACTCATCGAGTACCTGGCTCATCTCGTTGCCGCGTTCGCCGCAGCCGACGTATACGATAATATCTGCGTCGCACCACTTTGCCAGCTGGTGCTGTGTCATGGTTTTTCCTGTACCGAAACCGCCCGGAATGGCAGCCGTGCCGCCCTTGGAAACCGGGAACATGGTGTCGATCACCCGCTGACCGGTAATCAGCGGGACGGTGGCGGGCAGACGGTTCCTGCAGGGACGGGCATTTCTGATGGGCCATTTCTGACAGAGCGTCAGCGGTACCTCCTCGCCCCTCTCATCCTCCAGGACAACGATTGCGTCCATCAGCTTATATTTACCGTTGGGCTTCACGGACTTTACCCTGCCGCTCACGCCCGGCGGCACTAAAAAGCGGTGTTCAATAATGGCGGTTTCCGGACAGGTGGCATAGATCATGCCGCTGTCCAGCACATCGCCGGTCTTTACCTTGACGGTGACGTCCCATTCCTTCTCCAGACTGAGGGGAGATACTGCCGAGCCTCTTGAAATGAAGCAGCCGCTCTCCTTCTCGATGGCTTTCAGGGGACGCTCAATACCGTCAAAAATGTTATCAATGATACCCGGACCCAGCAGCACGTTCATCGGTGCTCCCGTGCCGTAGATGGGGTCGCCGGGTTTTAAGCCTGTTGTTTCCTCATACACCTGAACGGTGGTCAGCTTATCGTTGATGCCGATGATCTCTCCGACAAGACGGGCAGCTCCCACATACACCATTTCCATCATGGAAAAGCTTCTGGTGTTTTTCACGGTTACAACAGGACCGTTAATTCCAAATATCACATCATTTGCTGTCATTGGATCACTCATCCCATCTCTTTTTAATCGGTCACCTTGAGACCTGAATTTTTGCAGAACCAATCATGCTGCTCCAACAGTCTGGTGTCGAGTGTTTCATCGGCAATCAGTCCCATGCTGCGGCTCAGGCCGATCAGACCGCCAATGCGGATGTCATGTGATGCCACGACCTGACAGTTCCTGCCAAAGGATTTCCGGAGCTGTGCTTCATCGTTCAGATCCTCTTTCTTCACATACAGCACCACATCATCTGCCGTCAGCTTCTCGCCGATGGCTGCCGCACTCTTTGCAAGGGCGGCTCTGTAGCGCTCTGTCCCGGTATAGGCCAGCAGCTTCTTTTCCGCCTTCGCAAAAACCTCTTCCTCGATCTCCTTCCGACGCAGGAAGATTTTCTTCTTACTGGCGCTTTCCGCCTGGGACAGCTCGCTGGAAATCTGGTTGTTGATCTCCGACATCTTCCGCTGGATCATCACATACGCTTCCTTGAGTCCCTCTTCCTCGGCTCTGTTCAGCTCCTTCGCTTTATAGACCTCGGCTTCGGACTGCATCCGGGTGCGCTGTTCCTCTGCATATTTTTCGATCGCTTGTAAAAAATGATCTGTTTTACTGGTTGTATCGGACATATTCTCACCTCCGGGGGCAATTAAATCTTAATGCCGATTGCTTCTCTGACGTAGCGGGTAATAGAATCCTTGCTGCGGCCGCTGCCGTGCCGGTCGGGGATCTCCACGATCAGGGGCTGCTTGCATTTCAGCTTGAGGTCATACACCAGCTCCGGACACAGCTTCACCAGCCGCTCCGTCATCAGGATGACCGCCACATCCTCCATGGCCATTGCTTTTTTCAGGGCGTCACGCACTTCCTGGTCCTCGTGCACCACCACGCCGCTGATGCCTGCAAGGTGCATACCCATCAGGGTATCGACGTTGTCGCTTATTAAATAGAATTTCATAAGCTCACCCACCTTTGTGGATCATACCTTACTGATGATAAGAATAGAAACAAGCAGTCCGTAGAGAGCCACACCTTCGCCCAGTGCCACGAAGATCAGTGCCTTACCGAAGGCCTTCGGGTCCTCGCTGGTAGCGCCGATAGCTGCCGGAGCTGCACCGCCGACGGCAATACCGCCGCCGATACCGGAAATACCGGTGGCAAGAGCCGCACCGATCATGGAAAGACCGAGGTTGAGGTTCTCAGGCTTGGCAGCCTCCTCAGGCTCAGCGGCAAATACGGTCATAGCGGTGATGAGTGCCACCGCACTCACGGCACCAAAGGCTGCGATCTGGGAAAGAACGGCTCTTTTTCTGCTTCTTTTTCCCGTAGTAACGGTTTTGTAGGCATAGTAAATGGAGCCTACCAGAAATACAACGGGTACGATCATCAAGATATATTCTAACATAGCAAAATCCTCCATTTTTGTTCTTGCGGCGAAGTGCCGCCTGTCTTAGTGTTCCGAAAGTATCAGCGGCTCTTCAGGACCTTGGTGGTCACGGGGGTGAAGGGACGTCCCTCACCGACATAGAAACGGCTGAAGATTTCATAATAATCAAGTCTCAGTACCTGGATGGCAACAAGCAGGGCTTCCAGCGCCATGACGATACCGTTGCCGATGATGACCACGATCGTGTAGCCCACAGGACCGCCGACCATCTCTGCCAGGGTGAAGACCACCATCATCATGCCGGCGTGTACAAGGATGTAGGCACCCACACGCAGGAAGGACATCGTGTTAGTCACATAGCTCAGGCACATCTCAAACAGTTCAAAGAAGCTCTGGGTGCAGTATTCGCCCCATTTTTCCGGCTGCCAGTTCTTCTTGCCCTCTGCCAGTCTGCCCAACGGCTCCCGCAGGAACATCAGGATGAGCGGGATCACGATCAGTCCGACAATATAAATGGCGTTCATCACCGGAATATTCAGCATCATCTGACAAACCAGGCCCACCACCAACGAGGTGTAGAACAAGAAGCCCGCCACACCGTTGGCTCCGAAGAAGGCGCTTTCATAATCCCGCCTTCGTATCGACGAACAGATATTGGTAATTATCGAGATCGTAATCGTCACCACACCGATCGCCACGGAACCATAGATAATCATATTGATGGCATTCGGCGTCATCACCTCGATCAGCTTTCCCTCGGTATGGAACAATGCCTGGTGAACCGGGGTGAGCAGATCCTCAAAGCCGAATACCGAGCCGTACAGGAAGCCGAAGATCATGCCCATGATACCGCATGGAATCAGGATCCTGCCCACCTGCATCTTCTTGAACTTGTACATCAGTGCGCCGATGATTGCCACCACCAGTCCCTGTCCCACGTCACCGAACATGATGCCGAAAAACAGCGTGTAGGTGAGCGCTACAAAGACGGTGGGATCGACCTCGTTATAGCACGGCATTCCGTACATCTTCACATAGAACTCATAGAGCTGGAAGAAGGGCGGATTCTTGATAATGACAGGCGGCGAGTGCTTCATCTCATCCTTACCGTCACTCAGGGAGTATTCGATACTCTCGATGGATTCCAGTTTCTTTGTGAAATATTTTTCTTTGTCTGCGGGGATCCAGCCCACGAGAATAAAGTTCTTGTGGTACTGGTAAACATAACGCTTGATCTCATTATAAGCGTCCATTTCCTCCAGAGCGCTGTAACAGGCAAGACATTTTTCTTTTTCCTGTGCCCAGAAGGCATCCATCTTTTTCTTGATTTCCTGCTGCTCCTGAACATATCCGTCAAGCTCCTCCCGGAGCTTTTTGATATACTCATCCGGGGTCCCGGCAATAGGCGGAACATCCAGCCGTTCAAAATAGAGCGAGGAGAAAATACGGTCAATGTCGTTTTTCTGCTCGGGGATGGTGAAATAGGCACCCCAGTAGTGCGTCTGGTCATGTGTGAACGGGAAAAACAGAGCAAATTGGTTATCCGAATACTGCGAGAGCTTCTCAAAGCTCTCCTTCGGCATACGGCCGAAATTCGGCGTGATGTAGCGGCAGTTATTGATCTCGGAAAAATTGATATCACTGCCGGTGAAGTGTTCCACCTGTTCGATGGAACGCTTGCAGGAATCAATATCCTGCTCGATTCGGAGCTTCCGGTTGACCATCGCCTCTGTTTTATCCACAAAGGTGGTGATGTAATCCATCAGCTCCGCCGTTGTTTTCCCCTTCTTGGCATCCGGGACATATTCCAGTTGAAAGCCTGCCAGATCGGCGGCGTTTTTCAGATCCTGGATCGGACCGGAAAAGGGATTTTTATTACTCAGCGGAATAAAATTCTTGGTATCGGAGTAGAATGACATGGCGTCATCCGGCTGAAATGCCTGGGAATCTCCGCAGAAGGTTATCACTTCATCAAGCTCTGACATCATACCAATAATACTTATGGCTTTTACAGGTTTAACAGACAAAAAATCACCTCCTTGTGTTATCTGACGGGGAGCTTCTGCTTCTCGTCCACAGAAATGCCGTAACGGGTGGCTTCGATGATGTTCACCACATTATGCAGCTCGATCTCCTTGAGGTACACATACGAGATCATCACGATCGTCGGATTGGACGACAGCCGCAGATGGTGCTTGCAATACGCATTGATCAAAGCGTCGGCAATCTGTGTGGGGTTGCTGTATTGCAGCTTCGACAGCATTTTGCCCAGATAGGTCGCTCTTGCCAGCTCATAGATATCCTCGACGCGCTCTACCGCACAGATCTCATCCAATGTGCGGGAAGGCAGCTTGCCGTATGGGATGAGCATGGCTCTGATCTGCTCCGGTTCAAAATTGTAAAACCGTTTCAGCCGCAGGATCCTTGCCAGGTTTCCAAAATCGAGCATGGCGTTGAAGATATCCTTCAGCTCTTTTTGCTCGGTCTTTCCCTTGGATGCTGAAATTGCCTCCATAGCGGAGCTGTAATTCTTGCAGTTGAGTGCCAGTTCGATCTCCGGGATATGGATCCGCTCCTGATCCTTCGGGCGGAACTCCTTGAGAACGGAATGGTACTTGGTGCCGTGCAGGGAAGCAAGCAGGTCATCGTATGACCTTGCCTTCGAGATCTCACCAAAGCTGATAGCCGTAAATTTATCCAGTGACAGGGGCATGGAATAGGCATACTCTTCCGGCTTGCCGATATTCAGCAGCATCAGGAAGCGTACAATCTGTTCAATTTCCAGTCTGGATATGATATAGTCCGAAAATGCCAGGGACTGATCGGTGGTGTAACGGGAAAGGGCATAGATATCAAGATAGATATCCTGCCGCAGCAGCACCTCTAACTGTCCTCTGTGAATCTCGCCCTCCACAAGACCGGTGAGCGCCTTGCCATAAGACGTCCTGGTTTTCAGATAGGCGGCAATTTCCGTGACCGTCCGGCATTCGGCCAGCTGGCGGTAATCCTGATCTTTCAGGCATCTTCCGTACATCGCCCGTGCCTTTGCAAGAACTGCATTAGAAGATTTTGAAGACATACCAACTCACCGTTCCTTTATCCGTCTGCCACTCTGGCGACGATCGTATCGACCCAGCTCTCACAGTTTTTTTCATAGGAGCTTTCCAACGCCTGAATAATGGCTTCATCACGCTTCCGGATCATCTCCAGTGTACTGTCAGCCTTTTTCTGAGCGGTTTGTTGATTGATGGCGATACGTTTCTTGGCACGTTCCAGATAATCGTTTTTGATGCGCTCCTTTTTCCGTGCAATATGCTGTTCATATTCCAGTCGTTTCTGCTGCGCTTCATCGGTCATGTCACGCGCCTTTTTGTCCATTTCGACAATTTTCGCAATCATATCCTCCACAGCTCTGACACCTCCTTTATTCAAAACGCAGAGGGAAAATTGCCCACTGCTCCAAGTTTCATTATACTCCTTCACACCTCGTTTTACAAGCGACAATTCTCTATTTTTGCACAACTCCCGCCAAAAGAAAACAGTCCCTTCTTTCAGTCATCTCTGAAAGAAGGGACCGTCGTTTCCTGAGATCAGGTATTCTTTTTCAGGTACTCTGCGGCTGTTCCGTATTCGATGGGAGCAGCACTTCCGCAGCCGTTGGGCGAATAGATCGCCGGCTTTGAGCCCGTCGGTGAGACATAGCTCGGACCGTTCACCGGGTCAGCGGGGATCTCGCTGGAAGCAGAATAATAGGTGTCATACTTGTAGCTGTAATGACCGGAGATCAGCTTTTCTCTCTTGATCTCCTGACCGTTCTTGAAGAACACCTTTGCGGCACTGGCATTGAAGGAGTCGCCGCCGGCATAGTCAACCCAGCCCACCGGAACGATCTCGTCATATTCGGTGGAAAGCGGACCGTAGAACTCTACCAGGAGCTCGTCACAGCCGTCGCCGTTGTAGTCATAGACGTAGGTGGCAATGTAGACGGGATACTCAAAGTTATTCTTGAACTTCATATCCAGGTTGCCGTAGTCGATGGTAGCATCAAGACCCTTGGAGCAGTAAACGGAAGGATAAGCATGGGGATATCTTTCGATGGGCTCCATATTGGCCTTCATGGCGGCAATATAGATGGTAGTGGAGGCCTGGCAGATACCGCCGCCGTATTCAGGCTTGTATTCACCCTGCACAATGGCGGTGGATTCCACATAGCTGCCGGTCACACCGTTGGGATAGTTGTGCTCATCACCGGTGGTGGTGTCGCCCGTCATCTCGTTGAAGGAGAAGATAGCGCCCGGCTCAACGATGGAACCGCTGGCAGCTCTCAGCGCCAGCTCCATGTTATGCACGGAGGTAGCACGGTTGTTAGCGATGGTATAATGAGAGGAGATCAGCTTGGTATTGGCCTTCACCTGCTTGAGGGAATGCTTGAAGGGTGTCTCCTTGGTTGCAATGGTAAAGCTGCCCGACTTGGAGGGCTGCGACAGGATGGACTCGATATTGGACTTGAGCTCGGATTTGTTCACGAGGAAGCCGTTAGCTCCGTCGGCATACTCAAATTTCTCGGCTGCGTTGGGATCGAACTTCGTCACATGAGCATCTACCGGCTGGACATCAAACTTCTCGGCAGCCTTTTCCACTGCCTTGTCCACGGACTTGGTATCAATATCGGTCACGACCTTGAAATCGGCCACACCGTTGACATTGGTATATTCCACCGTAGGCTGGTTTAGCTCGCCGCGGCTGTAATGATAAGCCTGCACCAGCGCATCGGAGAGATTGGAATTATAATCAAAATCATCCTCGGTGAGGGTATAGGTCTTGCCGTCGCAGGCAATACTGATGGCAACGCTGTCACGCAGCTCCAGCAGTCTCTTCTGCATAGCATCATAAGCCTGGGTGAGGGACTTGCCTGCCAGGTTCACGCCCTCCACGGTGACATTCTCGCCAAAGAGAATATTGGTGGTGTCAACATCACTGACCTCCAGCGGCTCTTCCGACGCAGCAGATACATCCGCGTGCTCCTTGGAAGGCTCGGACGGTACGGTAATGGACGGTGCCGATGCCTGTGAAACGGGCTTGGACGGCTCGGCATTGGTCCGCACCGCATTCTTGCTGGTGCTGATTGCCACAACGGCACCCACCGCACCTACACACAGCACGGCTGCAATGGAGACCACCGCTGCCACAGGAAATTTCTTCTTTTCTTTCTGTTTCGGGATAACAGTCTTTTCCGGCTTCTTCTCTGCGATGGCAAAGACGACGGATTCCTCGCCCTCAGCGGCAGGTGCTGCGGCCTGGGGGGCTGCAACCGGCCGGGGAGCTTCTTTCTTCGTATCGAGCATCGTATTCTCGGCAAAGACGATTTCTTCCTCTTCCTCGTCCTCTTTCTTTGCCTCCGTCACAGCTGCTTTTTCTTCCTTCCTGGGTTCAGCGGCTGCCACAGGCTTCTCTTCCTTACTGGGTTCAACAGCAGCCACAGGCTTCTCTTCCTTCGCAGGTTCAACCGCTGCTGCAGGCTTTTCTTCCTTTTTGGTTTCTGTAACGGCTGCTGCCGTCTTTTCAGCCTTCTTGACAGGTGTATCGGTCACGGCCGGCTTCTTTTCCGTCTTCGCTTCGGAAGCTGCAGGCTTGACAATTGTCTCCTCCGATACCTCCACAGCTGCAACGGCCTTCATTTCCGAGATATCCTTTTTATTCTTTTCTTCCATCCGTGAAGCCCTCCATTTCGATCCATGATCGTTGGTATCTACTCTTACTCCCTAATAATACACCATCAGCCCCTGAAAAGTAAAGCGGTTTTTTTACAAAAAATCTGCCAAACTTCCACCACTCCCCTCCGATTATTTTAGTTTATTATGCTTTGCTGCCCGGAGCACCCCCTTATTAACCAAATCCGCGAATTTGTTTAATAGATTATTATTGAAAAAGAGCCTGAGATATTATATAATATATGGTAAAGAAAAGAAGGAGAGGAAAGCTTATGAAAGTTCTTCTATTAGCCGCAACCACCGGCGGCGGTCACATGAGAGCTGCCAATGCACTCAAGGAATATATCCTCAGTCGGGATAGTGATGCCATTGTCAAAATATATGACACGATCCAGTATGTCAGCCCTCTCTTCAATAAAGCCGTGACAAACGGCTATGTCTACCTTGCCACCAAAACACCCGGTCTCTTCGGTTCTCTCTATAAAGGTTCCGATAAGAATAATACCCCTTTCAATAAAACCGTTGAGCTGACATTCTCATCTTTCCGCAAGCGTCTGCTGCCCATGATCGAGGAGTTCGCGCCTGATGTCGTCATCACCACCCATTCTTTTGCCTGTGAGATGATCTGCGGTCTCAAGGTCTCCGAGGGGCTTCACTTCCCTGTGATCAATATCCTCACCGACTTCGCCGTCCATCAGACTTATATCCAGGAGGGCGTGGATGCCTATATCGTTTCCAGCGAGGAAATGGTGGAACAGATGCTCAGCAGGGGAGTCGAAAAGGACCGTCTCTATCCCTACGGCATCCCCGTTAAAAAGGAATTTCTCGCTCCTATGGAGGTCCGGACCCTTCTGGAAGAGGAGGGCCTTGATCCGGAGCTGCCCACGATGCTGATCATGGCAGGCTCCTTCGGCGTTACGGACGTTCTGAAGGTCTACCATAAGATCGTCAAATCCCCTGCGGACTTCCAGGTCATTGTCATCACCGGCAAAAACGAGAAGCTCTATGAGACCTTCGAGAAATATCTGGCAAGGATCGAGATCAACAATACAATGTATGAGATCCGTGAGGCTCACCCTGAGCTTAAAAAACATTCCACCGTGAAGGCATCCAAGGTCAAAAAGCCCTCCAAGCCCACGAAGCTCCTGTTCTTTACCGATCAGGTGGAGCGTTATATGCGGATGGCGGATATCATCGTGACCAAGCCGGGCGGTCTGACCGTAACGGAAGCGATTGCCTGTGAACTGCCGCTGGCAATCTTCAAGGCAATTCCCGGTCAGGAAGAACAGAACGCCGATTATCTGGTCCGCAACGGAATGGCCGTGCGTCTGGCGAAGGACAACACCTGTACCGAAACCGTGACCGAGCTGATTACCCACCCGGATAAGCTCCTGGAAATGCGGGAGTGCGTGAGAAGGTGCGGCAAGGGCAATTCCTGTGAACACATCTATGAGCTTGCTTTGGAGCTGATCAGCAGATCTGCTGACACCGGAACAACATAATCCTCATCCGGCACCCTCTCCCCCACGGAGACGGTGCCGGTTTTTTCATGGATTTTGGTGCACAATCAGTCAAAATAATAAAAGATGCGCAGTCTATTTTGTCCTTTTTAAGAAAAAAATTCTTTTTTCTTTTATAGAATTTTAAGTGCCCGCTGATGTAATATCATTAAAGCAGTGGAATTATGAATCCAAATAGATGTGGAGGACTGATACGTCCATGGATGGCAATCTTGCAACACAGATCATTCTCGCACTTGGCGGTCTGGGACTGTTCCTGTACGGCATGAAGCTCTTGGGTGACGGCCTGGAACTTGCCGCAGGCGACAAGCTGCGGAAGATCCTTGAAAAGATCACCTCAAACAAATGGCTCGGCGCTCTTGCCGGCGTCGTTGTGACCGCCATTATTCAAAGCTCCACCGCCGTTTCGGTCATGGTGGTCGGCTTTGTCAACGCACAGCTGATGAACCTGGGACAGGCTATGGGCGTTCTGATGGGTGCTACCATCGGTACTACCGCTACCAGCCTGATCCTTTCCTTCAACATTTCTCAGTACGCCCCCATCGCTATTTTCCTGGGCGCATTCATGGTCGTGCTGAGCAAAAAGAACAACACCAAGTATGCCGGTCAGATCATTGCCGGCTTCGGTATCCTGTTCTTCGGCATGACAACCATGAGCTCCAACCTCAAGCCCCTGGCGCAGTCCGAGTTCTTCAGCAACATGATCTCTTCCATCAGTAACCCGTTCTTCGGTATCCTGTTCGGTATCCTGTTTGCTGCCCTGATCCAGAGCTCCTCGGCTGCCGTGGGTATCCTGCAGGCTCTGGGTGCTGTCGGTGCACTCTCTGTGGGTGATTCCATGTATATCATTTACGGTATTCACATCGGCGCCTGCTTCACCGCTGTTCTTTCGTCCATCGGTGCTACCAGGGACGCCAAGCGCACCTCTCTCTCCTATGTGCTCTTTACCGTGTTCGGCACGGGTATCTTCACCGTCATTACCCTGCTCACTCCCTTTACCTCCTGGATACAGGCCATGACCGACAATGTCCCGCTGCAGATCTCACTGGTACACATTATCTCTACCATCGTGTCCACCGTGGTACTCCTTCCCTGCAACAACCTGATTATCAAGATCACCTGCCTGATTATCCCCGGCAAGGAGGAAGAAGAGAAGGAAGCCTGCCGGCTTAAATATGTGGATGAACGTATCCTCAAAACGCCGCCTATCGCTGTCAACCAGATCTCCAAGGAGATTCAGCGCATGGGTAAGCTCTCCAAAAAGAACTTCGTCACCTCCATGGAGGCGCTGTTGGAAAAGGATGAGAAGTTAGTCAATAAGGTGGAGGAAAACGAGGAAGTCATTGACTATCTCAACCATGCCATCACTTCCCTGCTCGTAAAAATCAACGGTCTGCCGCTGGAGGATCACGACCTGCTGAGAGTCGGTTCCTACTATCATGTCGTCAGCGATATGGAGCGTATCGGTGACCACGCTGAAAATATCTGTGAGATTGCCTCCATGCTCAAGGAGAAGGAAGAAAACTTCAGTCCGAAAGCGATTGAGGAGATCAAGGAGCTTAAAGAGCTGGTAGAAAAGGTCATTCAGAACTCTCTGGAGCTGTTTGAGGTACAATCCGCCGATCCCCGTCTGCTCGAAACCGTCAGCATGACGGAGCAGGAGATCGACGATAAAACGGAGTTGTATAAGGATCACCACATTGAGCGCCTGAGCAAGGGTGAATGTGACGCCATGACGGGTACGCTGTTCATGGAGCTGCTCACCAACCTGGAACGTATTGCCGACCACAGTACGAACATCGCATTCTCGCTCTATCCCCACAACTCTTCCGTTGCCTCCCGTTCATCAAAGGAGCTTCCGGCTTAACAAAAGGCTGCCGCAGTACGTTTGCGGCAGCCTTATTTTTGCGCTTTGAAATATTCCTACCTGTATGATTACTTCTCTCTCAGATAGCCGATCATGGCAAGACCTGCCATGGCACCCTCATTCACAGCCTTATAGACCTGCAGCATCCCGCCTGTGCAGTCACCGGCAGCGTATAATCCGGGGATTCCCGTGGACATATCCTCCCTGACCTGTATCCTGCCGTTCTCGACGACCGCTCCCACCTTCCGGGCAAGCGCACCGCTGTCGGCAATTCCCATTGCTACAAATACTCCCGTACACGCAAGGGTCTCTCCGCCCTCCAGGGTCACGCCCTCTACCACATTGCCGCTGTTAACGGACAGAATCTTCTCTTTCCGGCAACGGATGTTCTCCGGTAATTCCGTCGTCAGTTCCTCTCCGTTGGTCAGAATCGTCACCGATGCCGAAGTGTTCGCCAGCACCAGCGCTTCATGCAGGGCGTATTCACCGCTGCCGATCACGCAGACATCCTTTCCTCTGTGGAAAAACGCATCGCATACCGCGCAGTAGCTCACACCCCTGCCCTCTGCTTCCCTGAGCCCGGGAATATTCACGCTCTTTCTTGCTGCCCCCGTTGCCAGCAGCAGCACATCCGCAGGATATCTGCCCTGTCTGGTAACAGCCGACAGACGCAGGTCACTTTCAAAATCCAGCGAAACCACTTCATCCTCGACAAATTTTACGCCCAGACGCTTTGCTCCTGCAACACCTCTTCTGTGAAGCTCCTCTCCTGAGACCGGCTCTTCAAAGCCATAATAATTTTCAATCTTCTCCGCCCTGGCAAGAGCGCCCACACCGTTGGAAATAACAGTAACCTCCGCCTTGCCGCTTCTTTGCAGATAAAGCGCTGCCGAAATCCCCGCAGGCCCCGAACCAATAATAACCGCCTGTTTCATACCGTTCATCCTTTCCGATCTTGTCTGTAAATCTATTATACCCTGCCAAGCCCCTTCATTCAAGAAAATAATTCTCAACCCTACGGAAATCAATTGTAACCTGCCAGTTACCAAGGAAAAACCTTTTTCTGGCGAAAAAAGGTTTTCCCCGGACCCCTTTCCATAATTCGCTGAGGGATAAACCTTGCAGCAATCGGTAAACAATCACTTCTCATCGTTGTTGACGAAGTATTTGCATGGACTTTCAGGCACGGATGTGGGATGGTTTTTAAGAAACAGCCGTCAAGCGCCCCACATTAGGGACGTACGGCGAAAGTAGAACATGGACATAGCCGCCGTGCCGGATGTGAGTGCAGCGGACGACAGCGTGACTACACAACAGAGGGACTCCGGGGCACGTTAGTGTAAAATAGTTCTGGAAGAAAGCTGCAACCGCGGGAGCCAGCTTTTTTATCTCAATTAGAGCGTAACGTAGTGAAGCGAACCCCGTGAATTGACACCGGCGCCGCGCTGCACTTTACAAGGGGGAGAGAAAGTGGTATAATGGAGGAAAATTAAAAGCTTCAGGGCGGGGTGAGATTCCCCACCGGCGGTATAGCCCGCCTGCCTGCTTGTGCAGAGCTGATCCGGTGAGATTCCGGAGCCGACGGTATAGTCCGGATGAAAGAGTTTTTTGCATTATGTCAGACAAAATGCCCTGTGGATCGTCCATGGGGCTTTTTCTGTGAAAGGAGGAACGGTATGGAGCATCGGGAGTATATGCGATATGCTATCACATTGGCCAGACGGGGCGGCGGCTTCACGCTGCCTAATCCCCAGGTGGGCGCGGTGATCGTCAAGGACGGCAGGATCATCGGCGAGGGATACCACAAAAAATGCGGAGAGCTTCACGCCGAACGCAACGCTTTTGCATCCCTCAAGGAAAGTGCCGTGGGGGCGGACATGTATGTCACTCTGGAACCCTGCTGTCATTACGGAAGGACTCCCCCCTGTACCGAGGCAATCCTCGAACACGGTATTTCCAGAGTATTCATCGGCTCGCGTGACCCGAATCCCCTGGTATCCGGCAAGGGTGCCTCTCAACTGCGGGAACAGGGGGTAGTTGTAGTGGAAGACTTCTGCCGCAAGGAATGTGATGAGCTGAATCCCGTCTTTTTCCACTATATCACCACCGGACTGCCCTATGTCGCCATGAAATACGCCATGACGCTGGACGGCAAGATCGCCGCCTATACCGGAGCCTCTCAATGGATCACCGGGGAAAAGGCAAGGGAACACGTCCATGCCCTGCGCGGCTTTTACAGCGCTATCGTTGCCGGTATCGGCACCGTGCTGGCGGATAATCCCCTCCTGAACTGTCGTCTGGAACATTCCCATCAGCCCGTGCGCGTGGTGGTAGACTCCCATCTCCGGATCCCGACGGACAGCCGGCTCTGCCGCACCGCCAGATACTTTCCGCTGCTGATTGCCTGTGCCGTCGATCATCCCGAAAAGCAGGCCGCACTGGAAGCATTGGGAGCGGAGGTCGTGTGCCTGCCGGGAGATGACGGACGTGTCGATCTGACGGCGCTGCTCCGTCTGTTGGGACAAAAGCAGTTGGCAGGCGTACTTATCGAGGGCGGCGGTACCCTGAACGAGGCCTTTCTGCGGACAGGACAGGTCAATCACCTGTATGCCTACATAGCCCCGAAGCTGATGG
>ONEU01000015.1 GCA_900316925.1 uncultured Eubacteriales bacterium | reverse complement strand
CGAATCATTGACAAACCACAAAATTCATTATATAATAAAATTAACAAGGTAACTGCTCGGTAAAACGGCTGTTCCCAGATTAGACATTGTTATAAAATAACCGTCCTAAGTTGTGAGCAGGGCGGTTATTTTAATTTATTTCCGTTTGATTTCTATAATCAAGCGGAATATTACTACAATTCGTAATATTTCGCATTGAAATAACTAAATGTACAAAAAAAGTTCTTGCATTTTATAAAATAATATGCTATACTTATTAAGTCGTCAAGATCGACAAAAATTAAATAGTTGGTGTCGATGACGTTGAGGGTCCACCCGTTCCCATACCGAACACGGAAGTTAAGCTCAATAGTGCCGAAGATACTTGATTGGTGACGATCCGGGAAAATAGGAAGATGCCAACACGAATATTCCTCCATAGCTCAGTCGGTAGAGCGCATGACTGTTAATCATGATGTCACTGGTTCGAGCCCAGTTGGGGGAGCTGAATAAAACGTATCTTTTGAAAGATGCGTTTTATTTTTTTTCGACGATGGATGCCTATAATCATTATGGATATCATTGGAGAAGCTATGGATTTTGATTGCGGATTTACGAAAGAAAATAAATGGTTCCGGTACCGTGCTGCTGCCATAATCGTTGAAGACGGTCAGGTGTTATTTGCCAGGAATGAAATAGATGATTACTATTATTCTGTTGGCGGCGCGGTTCATCTCGGCGAAACTGCCCGGGAGGCGGTGAAAAGAGAAGTTTTTGAGGAAACAGGCGTTCATTATGAAGTGGACCGTCTTGCTGTTATCCACGAAAATTTCTTTCATCACAATACGACATCCTTAGCCGGAATGGATTGCCATGAAATAGCTTTTTATTTTCTTATGAAGCCAAGAGGCACAAGAAAGCTTCAAAGCATCAGCACGACTATGGGCGTCAAAGAAACCATGCACTGGCTAAACATTTTGGAGCTTGATCAATACAGGGTATTTCCTTCTTTTATCATGGATTATCTGAACTCGGAGCATAACGGTATCGAGCATATTGTTACAGATGAGCGAGCCTGATGTTTTTATTGATATAGTTATTGAGTTTCTGCTTTGTTTATGATATTATATGAGTGTACGTTTTCCGGTTCTGTTGAGATTGGAGTTAATATGAAGCTTGTTTGTTATAGTAGTACCCTCCTTGAATACGGTGGTGACATTCTCGCGTCAAAGGGGATGAAGCGTGAAAAAAAGCTGATTCAGCATGGTACCTGCAGTGTGTATCAGCACTCGCTTTCTGTTGCTGCCATGTGTCTGAATATTGCTGATACGTTTCATATAAAGGTCAGCCGTCGCGCTATGGTCAGAGGTGCTCTGCTTCACGATTATTTTCTTTATGACTGGCATGAGCCCGTGCTAAAAAACCGCATACATGGCTTTACGCATCCCTATATAGCGCTTAAAAATGCTCAGAAGGATTTTGAGCTTGGCGTGATCGAAAAAAACATGATAAAACGTCACATGTTTCCTCTTGTGCCGATACCGCCTAAATACCGCGAAGGTGTCATTCTTTGTATTGCGGATAAGATTTGTGCGCTCAGTGAGACGATAACGGGTATCAGCCAAAAATCAGATCAGAGGAGGCAACAAAAATGCCGGAATTTTTAATTACAACAGAGAAATATTTTTTCTGGTTTGTCCTTTACAGCATGGTGGGTTGGGTGTATGAGAGTATTGTTGAGTCCATCCGCCATAAAAAGCCTGTCAACAGGGGATTTCTTTTTGGACCGTATATCCCTATCTATGGAATCGGCGCACTTCTGGATGTACTTCTGTTAGGCTGGATACCGAATCCTATCCTATTGTTTTTCGCTGCAGCGGTATTGACCTGTATCATAGAGTTTATTATTTCGGTCGTCCTTGAAAAAATATTCCATCGAAGATGGTGGGATTATAACGACTTCAAATTTGTGTTCTTTGGGAAGACCTTTAACGTCGGCAGGTTCAATATAAAGGGAAGGGTTTGTTTGGCAGGTTTTCTGGCGTTCGGTACTCTTTCTATTGTACTTGTTTATCTCATCCATCCCTTGCTGTCAAATCTCACTGACGGTATCCCGATCAATGTTTTCCATATCATCGTAGGCATTATGCTGGTGCTTATCATTACAGATATCATCTGCTCTGTGATAAGGATCGTACGCAAGAAGGATCTTCCTTCTTCGGTTTCTACGCCTGTACCTTCAAAGAAAAGCTCAGACAACCAGGAGCTTCCTTCTGATGAAGCATGAGCAACGACAGCCAGTAGCAAGCAATTATTGGTACGGAAATCCGTTTTGAAAAATCCTTGCCTGAAAGTCTGTTTATACGCTTTCTCTACAAACAGGAGCAGAGAGTGTTTGCCGATGACTGTCAGCTTATCCGACAGCAAATAGCAGAAAGGGTTCGGGGAAACCATTTTGCCGGACAAAAGGTTTCCTCGGTATCCGATGGGCAGAATTGATTTCCGTGAATTATCGTTTTCAGTATATTGACAAATTCAGGTCAACATGATATAATTACTTGCACTATGGACCAATAGCTCAGTTGGTTAGAGCAACCGGCTCATAACCGGTCGGTCCCGGGTTCGAGTCCCTGTTGGTCCACGGATAGCCTCCCACTTATGTGGGGGGCTTTTTTACCATGTCTCACTCTGTACACCGCGGTTACATAATATGTAATCGGAGGTGGGACGGTGGAGATAACAGAGATGGTGCTGCTGTGTGCGGCGCTGAGTATTGACGCACTTAGCATCGGGGCTTCATGCGGATTCGGCGGGATCAGGATGTCGCCGGTATCCAGGGGGATTGTAATGCTGGTATCCGTGTGTGTCACCGGTGCGGCGGTATGCACCGGCTATCTGATGAGCGGATTTGTGACGGAGCTGATCGGCAGACTTGTGGGATCCCTGCTCCTGATGCTGATCGGCGGGTATATGATCATGGGAGCTTTTCGCAAAAAACGCCAGCCCGAACGTGCGGAGGGTGTTCTGGCGCTGTCGGCAAGAGTGATCGGTACGCCGGAGGACTGTGACCTCGATCATTCCAAGACGATTGACTATAAAGAAGCGTGTATCATCGGCCTGGCGCTGTCGGCAGATTCCTTCGCAGCCGGTATCAGCGCAGGCATCGGGGGAGTGGAAGCATTCTGGGTACCGGTGCTGTGCGGGTTGTTCCAGACGGCGCTGCTCTGGTGCGGCGAAAGCTCTGCCAGACGACTGCGCAGGGTACTGCCCCTCGGTCAGCGTATTTTCCCCACGGCGGCAGGCGTGATCCTGATTGCCGTAGCATTATACAGATTGTGCAGCTGAGATTATACTATTTGTATATTTATTGTCGGCAGCCCTTGGACGGAGTGGGCGGAAAAGTCCGCTATCACGGGAAAAATGTTTTGAAGTTTTTGCACAAAAACTTCTGTGGATAGTTATTCAATCACATGAAATCTCGGAAAAAATATACTTTGTGTATTTTGCCATAAAAACGGCGGAAACATCGGAGGAGACGGGTGTTTGAGGGGAAAAAATAATGGATAGAACCGTCCCGGCGCACGTCGGATTCAAAAGTGCCTTTTCAACCTATGTGTAAGTTGCACAAAAACAAATAATACAAAACCAACAAAAACAAGGGCGATAATTGTTCTAAATAACTAAAAGCAAAAAAATGCTTGTTGATACAAACAAAAACAAATGTTGATAATTATGAATATTGATAAAAATGACAATAAGACGTTGAAATCGGGAGTTCTGTATGCTATGATAGATACAGTGGCGGAGTAATGTTCTGCTTTTGCTGTCGTGCAAAGCTTTTGCAGAGGCATTGACGCCTTGGGCACAGAACGTGCAAAACAAAATATTTAAGAAAGAGGGTCATTATTATGGCAAGTAAATCCAAAAAAAGCATCGCACTCCTTCTTACGGCTATGATGGCTGTGGCTGCAATGGCAGGCTGCGGCGGCGGCGGAGAGCCGACCGTTGCTTCCAAGGGCGGTTCAACCCCTGCTTCCAAGGCTGAGGGATCAGGCACCGCTTCCGGCAGCGAGGTGGATATCAACAGTCCCGAGATCAAGGCAAAAATTCTTGAGCAGATGAAGAAGGAAGCAGATGCTCAGGGCGGAGAAATCAAACTGAAGGTATGGTGCGCTACCAATGACTTCGCTTTCGAGAAGTCCGTTGTCAAGAAGTTCCAGGATGAGTTCCTGAAGGACGCTTCTTTCAGTATCAAGATCGACGTCAGAAACGCTATCGGTGAGCCTGATGCAGGCGGAAAGATCATCGAGCAGAAGGATGCCGGCGCAGACGTCTTCAACTTCGCAGACGACCAGGTTTCCATGATGCTGGATGCCGGCGCTATCGCAGAGGTTCCCCAGATCTATAAGAGCAACGTTGTGGCTAATAACTCTCCCGAGTCTGTAACAGCCGCTACCCTGAACGACAAGCTGCTGTGCTATCCGAAGTCCTCTGATAACGGTTACTTCCTGTACTATGATACCGACGAGCTGACCGCTGACGATGTAAAAGACTTCGATACCATGATCGCTAAGTCCAAGGCTAAGGGCAAGAACGTATTTATGAACTTCGGTGATGCCTGGTATGCAACCGGCTTCTTCTTCACCGCAGGCGTAAAGATCGAGTATAAGAACGACGTTCAGACCGCTAACTTCGATACTCCCGAGGGTCTGGCAGCTTCCAAGGCAATGTGCCATATCGCAGAGAGCAACGAGAACGGCTTCATCGGAAGCCCCGGTACTGTTGGTAACAATGGCTTTGTTGAGCAGGGCTTCAAGGACGGCTCTCTCACCGCAGCTGTTATCGGTACCTGGGAAGGCCGTCAGATCAAGGAAATCCTTGAGTCCAAGGGTCATCACCTGGGCGCAGCTAAGCTCCCCACCGTTCTGATGGGCGGCGAGCAGAAGCAGCTCCACTCCTTCGGCGGCTACAAGATGGTCGGCGTCAGCAACTACTCCAAGTTTGCATTCAGCGCACATACTCTGGCTAACTACCTCACCAGTGAGGAAGCTCAGGTAGCAAGATACAGAGAGAGAAACCTCCTGCCCACCAATACCAAGGCTCTTGATGCCGGTATGGCAAGCGATTCCGATACCAACAAGATCAAGGACGATGTTGCAAGTAAGGCACTCCAGGATCAGAAGGAATTTGCACATCCGCAGGGTACTACCGTAAGCGGTAAGTACTGGGGCATCGGCGTTGGCACCTTCGGCGGCGATATCGTTGCTAAGAAGGGCGCTATGGACGACGCTACTCTCCAGGGCAGACTGAAGGATATGCAGGACAACCTGAAGTAATTCTCTGTTTGCTAAACACAATAATTCACAAGGGTTGACGGGTTGAGCAGCCTGGAGTTCCGGGCTGCTCGCCTTATTTCACCCTGTACCTCAATGCATCAACAAAGGAGTTGTGATGAATGGATTATCTTGACTACGTTCAGATGACCAAAGGACATCGCTTCGCATACAAGCTGAAGTCCTTCTTCACCGGAATTCCGAAGGCGATCATGAAGTTTTTCCTGGCAATCGGTCATTTCATCAAAAAGCTATTCGGTGGTCTGGGCAAATTCTTCAAGGCGTACGGTTCCCGGTTCGCAAAGGGCGACGGCGCTACCAAGCTGTCATATATCATCATGGGTGTGGGCAATATGGCTCATAAGCAGTTTGCAAAGGGCCTGCTCTTCCTGCTGACAGAGATCGGCTACATCCTCTTTATGATATTCTTTGGTTCATTCTACCTGTCGCATATTTATTCTACCAGTTATGTCATGCTTTCTCCCGACAACAAGTACCAGGGTGCTTATGCATTCGGTACCGGTTCTGTCGGTAAGACGGTTATCCAGTACAAGGAGGACGGTATGTTCGGCCGCTCCCTGGATACCACTATGCCGCACGATGACTCCAACAAGATCCTCTTGTTCTTCGTGCTCACCCTGATCATTACGATCACGTTTATCGCTATCTACATTGCGAATACCAAGAGTGCTTATGCTTCCCAGCTGACCATCAAGGAAGGCAAGAAGCCTGAGTCCTTCGGCAGTGAGATGAAGTCCTTCCTGGATGAGCGTTTCCATATCACCATGCTCGCTCTCCCGGTTCTTCTCCTCATCGTATTCAATATCCTGCCCATTATCTTTACCGTGTTCATGGCATTCACGAACTACGATAAGAACCATTCACCGGATACGGTGCTTTACCAATGGGTCGGCTTCAAGAACTTCGCCGATATCTTCTATTCCAACCCGAAGATGTCCGCGACCTTCGGCAAGATCCTTCTGTGGACACTCGTCTGGGCATTCTTCGCAACCTTCACCAACTTTATCTTCGGTATTATCCTTGCCCTCCTCATCAACAAAAAGGATATCAAGTTCAAGGGCTTCTGGAGAACCATGTTCGTGGTTACCGCCGCTGTTCCCCAGTTCGTAACCCTGAACATCATGAGACTGATGCTCGACGACCACGGTGCTTTCAACGAAATGATCACCTCTATCGGTCTGCCCTCCATCCGTTTCCTGACTGACCCGAATATCGCAAGAGTCACCGTAATCATCGTTAATATGTGGGTTGGTATCCCGTATACCATGCTGATCTCCTCCGGTCTGCTCATGAACATTCCTGAGGACCTCTATGAGAGTGCCCGTATCGATGGTGCAAATGCTATGCAGCAGTTCACCAAGATCACCTTCCCCTACATATTCTTCGTAATGACTCCTTATCTGATTACCACTTTCGTCAGCAACATCAACAACTTCAACGTGATCTACTTCCTTACCGGCTCCGGAGACGCGGCGGAAGGATACTATAAGGCGACCAAGACCGACCTGCTTGTAACATGGTTGTATAAACTGACCAATGATAAGAGTGAGTACAATATCGCAGCAGTTATCGGTATCTTGATCTTCATTATCTGCTCCGTTGGTTCGCTGATCGTGTTCAATATGTCGAAAGCATCTAAGAATGAGGAGGAATTCTCATGACGAATCAGACTTCTATGAAAACTGGATATGCGAGAAAAAGAAGTACTGTCAACGCGATCGTGTACATTATTCTGACCCTCATGGTGATCGTCTGGATTTTCCCGATCGTATGGCTGGTGCTCCAGTCCTTCAATACCGAAAACGGTATGTCCTCGCATCTGTGGCCCCAGGGCTTCACCTTCGCTCATTATGCCGCCCTCTTTGATCCGGCTAACAATGAGACCTTCCCCTATGGCACCTGGCTGATGAACACCTTCCTGGTAGCAGTGCTCTCCTGCGTGATCTCAACGCTGTTCATTCTCATGGTCAGCTATGCGCTGTCCCGTCTGCGTTTCAAATCCCGTAAAACACTGCTCAACATGGGCCTGATCCTCGGCATGTTCCCCGGCTTCATGTCCATGGTGGCTACCAAGAACATTATGGAACTTATCGGCCTCGGCAGAAACCTCTTTGCTCTGGTTATCGTGTACTCCGCAGGCGCAGGCCTCGGCTATCAGGTGGCAAAGGGCTTCTTCGATACCATTCCGAGATCTCTGGATGAGGCTGCCAAGATTGACGGCGCAACCAGAAACCAGATCTTCTGGAAGATCATTCTTCCGCTTTCCAAACCGATCATCGTTTACACCGCTCTGACAACCTTCATTGGTCCGTGGGCAGACTACATCTTCGTTTCCTTCTTCATGGGCGACGAAATCGGCAAGTATACCATTGCAAGAGGTCTGTACCACATGTCCAGTGCTGAGAACGCCAGTACACAGTTTACCAATTTCTGCGCAGGCTCCGTGCTTGTTGCTATCCCGATCACCATCCTGTTCGTGATCATGCAGAGATTCTATGTATCCGGTGTAACCGGCGGCGCTGTAAAGGGCTGATCTACACACAGACACACAAAGCAGGGATGCAGTTTGCTCCCTGCTTTATCTTTACAAAAGGAGAATTTTCAATGGCAAAAAAACGTATTACCGCATTGACCCTCGTGGGCTGTCTCGCCATTTCGGCGGTACTTTCCGGCTGCGGTTCTTCTACCCCTGCGCCCTCCACCAGCAGTACGCCGACGGAATCCGCCGCCTCTACCAAGACGGACGGTCTGGCACTTCCTGCTGACGGCGGTTTCACAACCGTGTCCTATCATTTTTCCGAGGATAAATACAAGACCTATTACGAGATCTTCCCCTATTCCTTCTATGATTCCAACGGCGACGGCATTGGTGATATCAACGGTATCACCAAAAAGCTCGATTACCTGAACGACGGTGATCCGTCTACCACCGACGACCTGGGTGTGGAGGGTATCTGGCTCATGCCCGTCATGCAGTCGCCCTCTTATCACAAGTATAATGTGGCTGACTATATGACCATCGACAAGGACTACGGTACCAACGATGATTTCAAGAAGATGCTGGATGAGGCTCATAAGCGCCATATTGATGTTATTATCGACCTGGTTATCAACCATACCTCCCGTGAGCATGAATGGTACAAGAAGGCCATCGAGGAGCTGAAAGAGGGAAAAACCGACGGCTACGCCCAGTATTATCATTTCCAGGAGAATAATACGGCAGGCGGCTGGCGGAAAGCCGGTGTGGGTGACTGGTACTATGAGGGGCAGTTCGATACGGATATGCCCGACCTCAATCTTCAGAACGAGAAAGTGCGTTCTGAGCTGCAGGATATTGTAAAATACTGGCTCGACCTCGGTGTGGACGGCTTCCGTCTGGACGCTGTGTTCTGGTACGAGAGTGAGATCGGTACGGATGAGTCCATTGCTGATCTGAAATGGCTCTATGACTATGCCAAGACGGTGAAGCCGGACGTCTATATGGTGGGTGAGTGCTGGAAGGAAGCCTCCACCATCAAGAAGTTCTATGAATCCGGTGTGGACAGCTTCTTCAATTTCGTGGTACAGGGGGCAACCGGTGAGATCAACTTCGACGCCGGCAAGCGCAATGCCGTCAAGTATGCTACTTACCTCCAGACCTGGCAGGAGCGTATCCGTGAGGTCAATAAGGATGCGATCGACGCACCTTTCCTCTCGAACCATGATACCGCCAGAAGCGGCGGCTACATCGACACGGAGACCAGAAAGCGTATCAATGCCGCTCTTCTGCTCACCGCCCAGGGGAATCCCTTCATCTACTATGGTGAGGAGATCAAGATGGAAGGCTCCAGCAACGATCCTGAGAAGCGCCGCGGTATGTACTGGTCCGCAAGCGATACTTCAGGCTATGTTGCAAATATTCCCGGAGCTACCTCTACCGATCTGCCGAAGCAGTCTGTTGAGGATGCCCAGAAGGATAAGGAATCCCTGCTGAATTTTTATAAGCGTGCCATCGCTCTGCGTCACCAGAATCCTGAGATTGCAAGAGGCACCGTGACACCTGTGGAGCTTGACCATAAGTCCAGAGCCGGTTATGTGGCCGACTACAATGGCTCTAAGGTGCTTGTGCTCTACAACCTGGGTGACAAGGCTGCTACGCTTGACATTCCCTCCGATCAGTTTACTATCAAGGAAGTCAGAGGCTATCTGCTCTGCGATACCGGTGATTTCTATGATTCCAGCGAGCCGCCGGCGAAGCTCCCCACCTATGATGACCCGCAGATCACCGTAAAGGGACAGTCCGTGACCCTGCCGGCATATAGTGTGATCGTCCTGAAATAATTTTCAGCCTACATGAAAACCGCCGCTCAAAGGAACTGAACGGCGGTTCTCTTTTGACCACCGTGCAACAAAACCGCCGCACAGCATAACTGTACGGCGGCTTTGCAATAGGGAGGAGAGAATGTCGGTGTTATTGTTTATCAGAATCCCCGGGGATTCCATTTTCAATAACCGTGTCTACTGCTTCCAGCAGTTCCCGGTATTTTTTCAGCATGAATTTCAGATACTCACGGCCCTCATCGGTGATCGCATAGTAATTGCGGGTGCGATGGTTCTCCGTGATCTCCTGCGAATACTCCTTCACATAGCCCTGTTCCTGCAGGCGATAGAGCACAGGGTAGAGGAAGGTCATTTTGTAGGTACTGTTGCTGCGTTTTTCCAGCTCCTGGGACAGGTTGTAGGTGTACATTGGTTTTTCGTTCAGAAGCAGCAGCGTCATCATCGGACTCGTTGCCCGCTTGAAATAGTCCTCAAAGGAGCTTCTGGCGTCTTTATTTGAGGTTCTGCCCATAGTTCCACCGCCTTTCTGTAGTAGTATTATTATCCTTCTTATTCCCTAAAATAATCATATCAGAAACGACAAAAAATAGGAATAATTCACTGTGAAAATACTGTTAACTTTTTATATCGGAAACCTTAAAAAAATTCAAGAAAAGAGGTACAATAATTGCTTTTTTTCCTGATTTATGATATTATTTAGTTAGACTTATTGTATTAAGGTAATCAGCCGCCATAAGGACCCGGCATCAGGAAGACAGACGGAAAACATATTCTGCCGAAACCTGGTGAAAAAACACCTATTGCAATTTTTGGAAAACAATTGAAAGAAACACCCGCAGCGAATTGAGGAAAGGGGTTTGGGGAAAACCCTTTTTTCGCCGGAAAAGAGTTTTCCCCAAAAATACTACCAAGGGAGGAATCAAAATGAAAGTAAGAAAAAAAGCAGTGCTGGTACTGGCTGGTATGATGCTGGCGCTCAGCGGATGTGCAGCGAATCAGAAGACGGATACGGGAAGCAAGGTGGCTTCCGGTGGGGGGAGTAGTTCCGTTGTGAGCGAGGTTTCCAAGGAGAAGGAGACATCTGGGGCGGCTCTGGTGACACCGAGAGAGCTGCTTGGTCTGGATGTGGGTGATTCACCGGAATGGGTGACGAAGCTGACACAGGCGAAGGATGCCAAGCAGCTTTTTGTAGTGGCTGTGCGTGATCAGAGCTCTACGGCGTGGGTTTCTATGCACGAGAAGGACAGCAGCGGTAACTGGAAAATGCTGATGACAACGCCCGGTTTTATTGGTAAAAACGGTCTGGGGAAGACCAAGGAAGGCGACGGGATGACTCCGGTGGGGACCTTCTCCTTTAACCGTGCGTTTGGAATTGCGGATGACCCCGGCTGCGCCATCCCTTATGTGAAGGTGGATAACGACACCTATTGGTCGGGTGACGGCCGTGAGGGGATGCACTATAACGAAATGGTGAGCCTCAAGGATTATCCGGATCTTAATGTGGACGATAGTGAACATATTATTGATTATACCTATCCGTATCAGTATTGTATGAATATCAGCTACAACGACAAGGGAACGGCCGGAGCAGGTTCGGCGATCTTCCTGCATTGCTTCGGCGACAGAAAGCCCTATACCGGCGGCTGCGTGTCGATTCCTGTGGAACAGATGTATTATGTGATGCAGCATGTCTCCCCCGATTGTGTTGTGGTGATCGACACCCTCGAAAATCTGGGCGGCAGCTACTGAATGACCGCCGTTTCAACATTTCCGTCAGAAAGGTGATGACATGATGATTGCGGAAACATTGATTACCCTGTCTCTGCCGTATGCCGACAAGGGCAGCAAGACCGTTCGGGTGTATGTGCCTGCTCACCGTGAGGAGGAAATGCTCCCCGTGATTTATATGACGGACGGGCAGAATCTGTTTGAAAAAAATGCAATGCAGTACGGCTGCTGGGAAGTGCGTGAGACCGTGAGGGCCGTGCAGGCTGACGGCGGGAAAGGCGCTGTGATCGTTGGGATCCACAACGACGGCGCTCCCTATGAACGGGGCAATGAGCTGACACCTGCCGATATCGCACCGTTTGTGCCGGCGGAGGTTCCCGAAGAGATGAAGCGCCTGTTGAAACCTGCGGGAGAGGTATTTGACGACTTTGTTCTGCACACGGTCATGCCGGCGGTGGAAGCCCGCTGCCCGGTGAAGCGGGACAGGGAGAGTACAGCTTTCTGCGGCAGCTCCATGGGCGGTCTGGAATGCTTTTATACCGTGCTGCGCCATCCTGACCGGTACGCTGCGGGCGGAGTGTTCTCGCCGGTCTTTGCCATGTATCAGAAGCCTGAACTGGAGGAATGGATCCGTGCCCGTGCGCAGGCCCCCGATCTTCCGGCGCTGACCCTGTATCTCGGCGGCGCTGATCCCATGGAACAGCAGCTTACACCCGATTTTCAATGGGTCTGCCGTGTCCTGGAGTCCTGCTGGCCGTCAGAGCGCCTTACGCAGGTCATTAGACCGGAGCAGCTTCATCACGAATCCGCCTGGAAAACGGAATTTGCTGATTTCCTGCGCCGGTTCCTGTCATAAATCATTTCACTGTGCTGCCGTCGGGTGGATCGCCTCGGGCTGTTCGCCGTGCGGCGGCACCGTTTTTTGCCGGAGTTGTCATATCCGGCGGGATGCTTGAATATTAAGAAGGGGGTATCCGGATGTCAGATACCGGTAAAATCCATCATTATGTCAAAAGAGCGGCAGGATTGCTGCTGTGTGGGGTGCTGACGTGCAGCGTCGGCTGTCAGCGGCAGGAGGCTCCGTCAGACGTTGAGTCCCGCAGTGTCGGTTCGTCCGGCGCTGTTACGCAGTCCGTTCCGTCTGAAACTACGGAGGTTTCCCCCGAAAGCTCGGTGCCCTCCGCTCCGGTGAGTACCGCCGCTTCCCAGGCTTCCCGCAAGGAATCTTCCCAACAGTCCCAAGTGTCGAAACCAGTGTCAAAGCCCTCTGCCGTGGAGTCGTCCCTGGCTCCTGTCAGGGTAGTTGACGATCTTAATCCGCAGCAGCAATCGGAGGTGACTGAAGTGCAAGAGTCATCCGTCAGGTCGGAGGTGTCTGTCGAGTCTGAGCCGTCTTACGAACCGTTACCCGAACCATCATCCGAACCGTCCCCCGAACCATCACCTGAACCATCCCCCGAACCATCACCTGAACCATCATCTGAGCCATCACCCGAACCGTCCCCCGAACCGTCGGTGGAGGTGCCTTCGGAACCGTCAGCGGAGACCGGTTCTGAACGGCTGACATCCCGGCTGAACAGCGCCGGTTATACCATGGACGATCTGCAGCGGCGTGACTGCCGTCAGATCATCACCGTCAATGCTTACGGCAGCGATGCCGTGCTTTCCTTCTTCCAGTGCGATGAAGCAGGGAATTGGGAAGAGATCCCGGAGCTGCAGACAGACGGATTTGTCGGCAGACTCGGGGTGAGCCGCTCCTCCTATGAGGGCAGCCGAATGACTCCCTTCGGGCTGTTCGGCGTGGGGGACGGTTTCTATCAGGACGATGTACCGGAAACAGGACTGAACCTCTTCCGTGTGACGGAGGATACCTACTGGGTGGACGACCCGTCATCCGCTTATTATAACCAGCGTGTGGAGGGGACTGCCAACAAGGATTGGAACAGCGCCGAACACATGATTGAATACCCCCGGGCCTATCACTACGGCTTTGTGATCGAGTTCAATACTTCGCCTGTGGTGCCGGGAAAGGGTTCGGCAATCTTCTTCCATGTGAACAATAAGCCGACTGCCGGCTGTGTCGCTGTTTCCGAGGACATGGTGCTCCGCTACCTGAGCCGGCTTGACAGCAGCAGTCATCCCTGTATCCTGATTCAATAAGTTCCGCCGGTTTGGGAGACCTTTCCCGAAACCGCCGGGGGCTTTCAGACAAATACCCGACCGTTCATCAGGCGGCCGGGTATTTTGATGCAGCAAAAAAGGCTGCCGCAGGATCTGCAGCAGCCTTGGATTGGCTTAGTGTCGGACAGGGAATCAGCCGAGCTCAGCGAAGTATTTAATGGTTCTTACCATCTGGCTGGTGTAGCTGTTCTCGTTGTCGTACCAGGATACAACCTGAACCTCATAGAGGTCATCAGCGATCTGGCTGACCATTGTCTGGGTAGCATCGAAGAGTGAGCCGTACTTCATGCCGATAACGTCAGAAGAAACGATCGGATCCTCGTTGTAGCCGAAGGACTCGGAAGCAGCGGTCTGCATAGCAGCGTTGATGCCTTCCTTTGTCACGCCAGCCTTCTTAACAACAGCGGTGAGGATGGTGGTGGAGCCGGTGGGTACCGGTACACGCTGAGCAGAACCGATGAGCTTGCCGTTCAGTTCAGGGATAACCAGGCCGATAGCCTTAGCAGCGCCGGTGGAGTTCGGAACGATATTAGCAGCACCTGCTCTTGCTCTTCTGAAGTCGCCCTTTCTGTGAGGACCGTCGAGGATCATCTGATCACCGGTATAAGCATGGATCGTAGACATAATACCGCTCTGG
>ONEU01000074.1 GCA_900316925.1 uncultured Eubacteriales bacterium | reverse complement strand
TCATGCGACAGCTTTGTTATAATACCACGTTCTTCTCCATTTGTCAACACTTTTTTTAAACTTTTTTCTTTTATTACAAATTGTATACTATCCCCCCCTGTTTTGACGTTTTTTATCCCTGTTCCTTTTGATATAATACTATCTGTATTCACTTCTCCCCTGCCGAGTTCCTCCCCGTCACCTGAATTTTCCTCTCACGGTTACCTGCTCCGGGTGACTTTTCCTATTATATAGATGATCTGTCCCGCCGGCATCTTCCTTCGGTTACTGATTGTCTTTTTTGCCGACATCCAATCATTGTTTGTCAGCAGGTTTCTTACCGGCATGATCGCACCTGTATGGTGAAGACCGCTCTGTCTGATCTTCCGGTGAACCGGTTTCTGGTGCCGATCTTCGCTGCTGCTTTCTTTTTCCCATGTTCCGTTGTGGAAAAATCGTTCTTTTTCTATTTTTTCAGGGGAAATATCGTTGATATTGCGCCGCGAATCATGTATAATTTTGGTGGGAGGTCATCCCGACAATTTTGATGAAAGGTGGATTATTTTATGAATGATTATGCAGTAAACACTTCTGTTGCCCCTGCAAAAAAGCTCCTGTCCAAACCGGTGTTTCTGACTCTTGGTTGTTCGCTCTCGGCGATTGCTGTGATCGTTCTCGCCAGAGCCGTCTGTGCAGCGGTTACTTCACAGAAGCTCGACGTTTATGATTCTCTCTATTTTATGTTCGGAAGCTCTTCGGTATTCTTTGTGAACCTTATTATGGGTATCCTGCTGGCTGCTGCCATCGGATTCCTCGCTGTGGGTGTTTTTGCAGCCCGCGGTGCCGCGAAGGATAACGCTTCCGCAGGCTCCGTGAAAATGCTGAAAACTGCCTCGGTGGTCGGCGTGGTGATGACGGGTATTATGATGCTGCTCGCCTTCTCTTCGGTGGGCGTTCTGAATTATGCCCGCGTCGGCTCCATGACATCCCAGACGCCCGACGGCTCCGCCACCATCCAGCTCGCCTCCGCCAACAACGCGGATATGCTCTTCTGGGCAGCCATTCTGCTTGGTACCGTCGCACTCCTGACGGAAATCTCCCTGATCATATTCTCCAACGGCCTGTACCGCAACCTCAAAAATGCGGAGACGGTCAAGCCCGGTACGGCCATCATGAGCATTGCTTCCCTGATCGGCGGCATTGTTTCCGCCGTCATCTTCTGCACTGTGCTCTATCAGCTGGTCACCCCCTCTCAGGCTTTTCGTTACAGCATTGCCAACGATCTTGCCACCACCGATGCACTCGCTCCCGGCACCCTGGTGCTCAACAGCTTGAACGTCCTGCTCTATGCCTGCATCGTGGTATTCTTTGTGGCTGCTACCATCACGGCATTCTCCTATGCCGCCAACATCGACACCATCAACAGAGCCGCCAGAGGCTATGCCTACAACAATATGTATTCGGCTTCCAACCCCATGAACCTGCCTGATTACAGCGGTCCTGCAAACTACAATTACCATCAGACACCCTCCTTCACCCCTGTCTATGATGCCAACCGCTACTATCAGTCAGCCAATAAGAGCATCTATGACGGTGTGAACCCGCCTGTGCCGAAAGCACCGGTCAATCCCTTCAAACCGCAGCAGCAGCCCCTCACGCAGTACCCCTCACAGCCGGAACCAGTGAAAAAACCGGATACTCCCGATGACTCCGCAAGCCCCGAGAACCGGGAATAATTCATCCGCTTATCCCTTATCCGGCAGCCGCAGTCCCCTGTTGCGGCTGCCGGATTTTTGTTATGCCGGGGATTTCTCCGCTTATTTTCTCACCGCCGGCGTAAATAATACTTGAATTGCCGGGGGAAATACGCTATAATAGCTTTATTGTCAAATTACGTTTAGGTTTACGGAGGGTACTTATGAAAAAGATTATCACAACTGCCGTGTGCGTCGTCACCGTGCTTTCATTTGCAGGCTGTGCCCAGCAGGGGGCTAAGCTCGAAAATATAGATCCCAAAAATGTACTTCCGATCGACCAGGTGAACATGAACGATTACAATAATAACCTCACCGGTCTGGAGGATTATTTCATCAAGCTGGGGTACATTCCCGCTGCCACAACGCCCACCGAGATGATGTACAAGGTGATCGGTGCCATTGACGGCCACCGTTATATCTTCAATTTCAACAATTCCGGCGTGGTCATGGAGCTGTACGAATACGAGCCTGACAATCTCAACGATGACGCCAAGCGTGTACTTGGGGAGATCAAGGAGAACGGATCGTTCCATGTTTTCGGCAAGGAGAACATTGACGCAGGCGTGACCTACGAGGCTACCCTGTCCGACAACGGTATGTACATGATGATCTACACCGATAACAACAACGGTGAGGATCATGTCCTCCAGAAGAAGACCGTGATTGAAGCCTTCAAGGGCTTCCACAAGGACAGCAGCAAGAGAGATTCCTCCGATAAGGACACCAAGAAGGACGAGTCCAAGACAGAAGAATCCAAAGCCGAGGAATCCAAGGCTGATGACTCCAAGTCAGAGGAATCCAAAGCCGAGGAATCCAAGACAGAGGAATCTAAGACAGAGGAATCCAAGTCTGATGAGTCCAAGTCAGAGGAATCTAAAGCAGAGGAATCCAAGTCAGAGGAATCTAAAGCAGAGGAATCCAAAACAGAGGAATCCGCCGCATAATCTGAACCAAAGCATCCAAGCAGTCTGGAAACAGGCTGCTTTTTTTGCGCCTCATTCCCTTGCAGAAATAGGGTAGACTGAGGGACACTTTGTCCCTCAACCTCCCATTGCACCGTACGTACGGGTCTCGTATACGGCGCTACATGAATAC
>ONEU01000077.1 GCA_900316925.1 uncultured Eubacteriales bacterium | reverse complement strand
TCAGTTGACTTCTTGAGACCGATATAATACAGCTTGGTACCGGTGCCGCCGGTGGAGGAACAGGTTACCGTGGTGCTGTTGCCGAGAGTGATGGTGGTTGCGGAAAGCTTTGAAGTGTTGGTAAGCGTGTCAGGCTGTTCATTTTCTACGGTCAGGGTCAGTGTCTTGGATTTGGTCGTGTTCTGGCTGTCCTTGACCGTTACGACTACGCTGTAGGTGCCTGCTGCGGCGGGTGTCCAGGTGTAGGATGCAGCAGATGAGAAATCCTTCAGTGTAGTATAGGAAGAAGCGGAGGTGAGTTTTGCCTGGAACTGGTATGTATAGGGCGAAACACCGCCGGAAGCAGTTCCATTGATGGTCACGCTGTTACCCTTGATAATGGAGGAGGCGCTGAGCGTGGCGTTGGCAGTGAGGGGATTCGGTGCAGCTTTGCTCTCGTAGATGTATTTGACGGTGATTTCAGCAGCGGTATATTTGCCGGTTGCATTGGAAGGAGCGGTTTTCAGTTCATAGCCATCAAAGGTTTTTGAAGAGGTCGTGTAGCTGTTGCTGCCGTCTGCCATTCCTTTGAGTGTCTCTTTGGCTAGTACCGTGCCGTCTGTCGTAGTATAGAGGACATTGACCTTTCCGGTGGGATATACCTGGCTGCCTTTGATCCAGCATTCGCCGCTGACAGAGTAGCCAGGAGCATTGGTGCCGGCAGGATCCTGGGAGCCGTTGCCGCCGTTATTTGCGATAAAGAGGGCGGAATCGGCCGCGTCAATCGTGCCGCTGAACCAGCCGTTGCTGTCGCTGGTCATGCGGGTGCCGGGCCATGCGCCTGTCAGCTTGGTGGCGGAATCGCCGCTGCCGGTATAGACATACATATAGACGTCAGACCAACCGGAGCTGTTGTAATAGTGTACCTTCAGACCGGTTGCTTCCAGCTTGGCATACTTGAAGGTAATGGTCTGGGGTGCAGACGTGTAGGTACCCGTCTGAATCTCGTCAGGGGCCTGATAGCCATTGATGGCGGGAGCCGTGAAACGATATTCGGAACCGATGAGTCCGGTATGGATATCGTCGGACTTGATGGATTCGAGTGTGTCGACGTCAACGTATTTGATGGTAACGTTACCGTATTTGGTGACGTCCAGCTCATACGTATAGGTGACGGTGGCGCCTGCTTTGGAGAAGGTGCCGGTGGTCTGTCCGGTGACGGAAGAAACGGTATAGCCCTGGGCGGTCAACTCGGAAAGCGGTGAGGTGGTGTAGGAAGCACCTTCATTGCCCTTGAGCGTCTCGGTCTTGTAGGTCTGACCGGTGGATTTCGTCACATGGTTGACAGTTACGGAGCACTTGGAGGTCAGATTGGTATTGTCGAAGCTGGTCTTGTCGACAAGTACCATCGTGGAGCGTCCGGGTACGGAAACCGTGCTGCCGGTGGTGCCCAGGGATTTGGTGCCGGCGTTTGTGCCGTCAGCAATGATGACCCACTGGGAGGGAAGGTCTGCGCCGCCCTGGAGCGTGACGGAAACGGAGCCGGCGTTGGCGTTATGGATGACGGCAACGTAGTTCCATTCGGTGGTGGGGTTGAGCTTATTATACATGGTGAAGGACACCACGTTTTGGGGGTAGGAGTCTCCCCAACCGAAATAAATGGTATTGTTGCTGGTGTTGGTGGGATCGCGGAAGGGGGAATAAGCCTTGCGGATTTCGATGAGTCCTTTATAGTAGGAAACGATGTCGGCGTAGGTGATGGTATTTGTCCATTTGAGCTGATTGATGGAGGCGGAGGACTTGTAGCTGTTTTCATCTCCATACTTGCTGCGGGCAAATTCCTCGCCGGCCTGGAAGAAGGACATACCCTGTGAGGTCAGGATAATACCGCCTGCCAGTTTGTTCATGCCCACAAGATCATCATATCGGTTGCCGTAGCCGGAGCCACCCTTGCAGGATTTGACGAGCTTATCGTAGAGGGTGTAGTTATCGTGGGCGGAGGTATAGGTTACTGTCTGGGAGGGCTGTTTGGACCACTTGTTAGTGCCGGACAAGGTAGTGGAGTTCGCCTGGATGCTGCCCTTGAGGGCATTTTCGTAGCCTGCCCCCTGGATAAAGCCCGGGTCGGAGGCGTTGAAGCAGCTGCCCTTGATGGCGTCACGCACCTTATCATTAAAGGCGGCGATCTCCGGGGAAACCTGGCTCATGTTGCCCTGTACGGCGGTGGCTTTCGGACAGGCAGGAGTTTCTGCCGCCCAGGGCTCGCCGTAGATCAGGATCTCGGGATCAATCTTGTCAAGAGCCGTCCGGATGGCGTTCATGGTGTCAACATCGTGGATGCCCATCAGGTCAAAACGGAAGCCGTCAAGATGATACTCCGTTGCCCAGTAGGTGAGGGAGTCGATCATGTATTTCTGGTACATCGCACGGTCGGAGGCAGTTTCGTTGCCGCAGCCGGAACCGTTGGCATAGGTTCCCTTCGAGTTCTGGCGGTAGTAGTAGCCCGGAACGGTGAAGTCGAACCAGTCGTTCTTGCCGGAGCCGCCGTAGTTCGTGTGGTTGTACACAACGTCCATGACGACGCCGATACCCTTGTTGTGAAGTGCCTGCACCATCTGCTTGAATTCCTTGACGCGCACGCTGCCGTCATACGGATTGGTGGAGTAGGAGCCTTCAGGGGTGTTGTAGTTCATGGGATCATAGCCCCAGTTGAACAGGTCGGTGTTGGAGCTGGTCTCGTCTACACTGGCATAATCGTAGACGGGCAGGAGGTGAACGTGGGTGACGCCCAGATCCTCCAGGTAGTCGATGCCTGTGGGGTGGACACCGTCACCGTTGACGGTGGTGCCTGTTTCGGTAAACGCAAGGAACTTACCCTTGTTTTTCATGCCGGAATCCGAAGCGGAGGAGAAGTCCTTGACGTGTACCTCCCAGATCACGGAATCGGTCTGGTTCTCGCATTTCACCCGTTTGTCGTTTTCCCAGCCGGCGGGATCGGTGCTGTCAAGGTCCACGACCATGCCTCTCATGCCGTTGACGCCGGTGGACCGGGCGTAGATATCTACGGTCTCCTTGGTGGAGCCGCCTGCCGTGACAAGGTAGGTGTAGTAGGTGTTGGCAAGGTCTCCGGAGATGGAGATGGACCAGATACCGTTGCTGCCTTTTGTCATATCCTTGGTTTCAATGACGCCGGCGCCGGCTTCGGTATCACTGCCGGTCTTGTAGCGCTTGATCTGGACCGCCGAAGCGGTGGGTGCCCAGACCTTGAAGGTGGTGGATGATTTGGTGTAGGTTGCACCGAGATCGTTGCCGCTGTATGCGTACTGGTCGAGGGCCGACATTTCCGAATAGGAAACTGCCGAGGCGTTCAACGTGGCCGATACAGAGAATACCGAAGTCAGAAGCAAAGCAGACACCAGGAAGGAAGTGGCTTTCCTTAGATGAGTTCTGAAACGATTCATTGACTGACCTTCTTTCTGCGGTTAAATTTGGATATTCGTCCTCAATTATAGTGTAATACATGGCGGGAGCATTTTATTTCTCTCAAAGAAATATATATTATTTTCTGCACAAGAACAGAATCTTTGTAGGAAGTGGCGAGAAATGATTGTCACAGGAGTTGTGAATCTGACTGAAATTCCATCGTAACCGCCAATTTGAAAAAAATATTGGTTATTTTTCGGAAATTCGACCTTTTGGGGTCGAATTTTGTGCTTGTAGGGGGTATTAGTGAAAGGAGTTTTATCATAGATCATCAGAATGGATAAGGAGGAATGTGTTTGACGATCAGGAAAAAAAACAGGCTCACCGAACGGGAGAAAAATTTCTGTATTTTTTATGCCTATTTCGGTGACGCCGGTGAAGCGGCGGCGCAGGCAGGGTACCGTCAGCCCGAAAAGTCCGGCCTGAAGCTGTTGGCCAGAGGCGATATCGGCAAGGAGCTGGACAGACTGCTGGAACAACAGCAGAAGCGTGAGGGCAATCGCGCCAGAGCCGGTTATGAACGGTTGGCTTTCGGCAGTATTGAAGGGGCGGTACGGCTGCTCTTTGCCGAGGACCCGCTGCAGGAGCTCCAAAACGGCTGCAGCTTATTCAATGTGGCGGAAATCAAGCGCCCCAAGGAAAATGCGCTGGAGATCAAGTTCTTTGACAGGCTCAAGGCACTGGAAAAGTTAGAGGAGCAGGGGGATGACAAAAAACATGGTGTTTCGGACTTCTATCAGGCCGTGATCGGCGGTCTGGCAGACGCTTCGGAAGACGGGGGGCAGGATGACGCATGAGCTTTCGGCATTTCAGCAAAAAGCAGCTGGACGTACTGACCTGGTGGTCGCCGCAGCGACGTACTGCCCGTTTTGACGGGATCATCTGTGACGGAGCTGTCAGAAGCGGCAAGACCCTGTGTATGAGCGTGTCTTTCGTCACCTGGGCCATGGCTGCGTTCAGCGGCGGCAGCTTCGCCGTTTGCGGCAAGACGATTCGTTCCGTGAAGCGCAATGTGGCCTCTCCGCTGCTGTCGATCCTCCGTGAGCTGGGTTTCCAGGTGGAGGAAAAGCTCTCCGGCAACCTGTTCTCCGTCTCCCTGGGAAGAAAGAAGAATACCTTCTATCTCTTCGGCGGCAGGGATGAAAGCTCGGCGGCTCTCATACAGGGCGTGACGCTGTGCGGCGTATTGTTCGACGAGGTGGCACTGATGCCGAGATCATTTGTGGAACAGGCTCTTGCAAGATGCTCCGTGGAGGGTTCCAGGCTCTGGTTCAACTGTAATCCTGAATACCCGCAGCACTGGTTCTACCGGGAATGGATCTGCAAGGTCCGGCAGAAGAATATCTACTACCTGCACTTCCTCATGGACGATAATCCTTCCCTTTCCCCTGCTATGAGGGAGCGTTACAAGAAGCTCTATTCCGGCAGCTTCTATGACCGTTTTGTCCTGGGAAAGTGGACGGCCAGCGAGGGACTTGTCTATCCGTTTATGTCGGAGGATCAGCGCTACTGTGAGGTGCCGGCGGCAGACTTTGAGGAATTTGCCGTCTCCTGCGATTACGGTACCGTCAATCCTGCGTCCTTCGGTCTGTGGGGATTGTATGACGGCTGCTGGTACCGCATCAGCGAGTATTATTACAGCTCCCGACGGGAGGGTGTTTCCAGAACCGATGAGGAACACTACCAAGGGCTGTGTGAACTGATCGGTGATCGGGAGGTCTCCCGGATCGTGGTGGACCCGTCGGCGGCCAGCTTTATGGAGGTGATCCGCCGGCACGGGAAATACCGTGTGGTTCCCGCCAGGAACAATGTGATCGACGGGATCCGTCAGACCGGAACCGCTCTCAAAGAGGGACGGATACGCATTTGCCGCACCTGCGGCGACTGTATGAGGGAGTTCGGCCTGTACCGCTGGGAAAGCGGCGGCAAGGACGCTCCCTTGAAAGAAAATGATCACGCTATGGATGATGTGCGCTACTTTGTGGCGACGATCCTTAACAGCGGGGACGAAGGCTTTTTTGTGTTTGCCTCGGATCGCTGAGCGTGAGGGCGGTGGGAGGGACAAGGAAACCGATGAGAAAGAGGTGGAGGTTTGCGTTTTTTCAGAAAGAAAAAGGATGAGGGCTTTTCGGTGCAGACAGCAGCAGGCAGACTGTCTATACCGTTTCTGGCGGAAAAAGCGTCTTTTCGCTGTGAACGCCGGCTCTATGCGGCGCTGAAGGAATCCGTGCCCATCATAGATGCGGCAATCGGAAAGATCGTGCGGCTGGTGGGCAGCTTTCATGTGAAGTGTACGGATGCCGGGGCAGAAGCGGAACTGGAAAGGTTTTTGCGTACCGTGCAGGTGAATGCCTGCAATACCGGAATCGACAGCTTTCTGGCAGTTTATCTGGAACAGCTGCTCACTTACGGTACCGCAGTAGGAGAGATCGTGCCGGACAGCAGCGGACAGATTGCCGCTTTGTATAACGCTTCTCTGGACAATGTGGAGCTGGAGGAGGGTGAAAGCCCGTTGGAACCCGTCTTTTATGTGACGGGATGGAACGGACGGGAGCAGGTGAAATATCCGGGGCTGATCCTGTGCAGCACCATGATGAACGAGCCGGGAAAGCTTTACGGGACTTCCCTGTTGAGGGGACTGCCCTTTACCGGCGAACTGCTGGGAAAGATATTCCGGGCGGTGGAGGCGAACTGGGAAAGAATCGGCAATGTGCGTTTTGCGGTGTCCTACAAGCCGTCGGAGAGCGACAGGAGCTTCTCCAGGGAGCGTGCCAGACAGATCGCCTCCGAGTGGAGCAAGGCAATGCAGAGCACAGAACCGAAGGACTTTGTGACCGTCGGCGATGTGAGCATCAAGGTTATCGGCGCCGACAACCAGGTGCCTGACAGCCAGGTGCCGGTCAGACAGCTCCTGGAACAGATTGTGGCGAAATTGTCCATTCCGCCGTTTTTGCTGGGACTTTCCTGGTCCAGTACCGAGAGGATGTCCAGTCAGCAGGCGGATATCCTTACCAGTGAGCTGGAATATTTCAGGATGTGCCTGGAGGGGAGTATCCGGAAAATCTGCTCCCTGTTCCTGAAGCTTCACGGTAAAAGCTGTGACTTCCGCATTGAGTGGGAACACATTGACCTTCAGGATGAGGTGGAGCTGGCAAGAGCCAGACTGCTCAATGCCCAGGCAGTTGCGGCAGAACAAAAGATAAAAGGAGAGGAAAATCAACATGAATGAGATCAGCGGCAGACCCACTGCCCGTGAACTGGAACAGATCAACTGTTTCACCAGGCGGACGTTGACGGAGGATGAAGTATATGTCTTCCCGGTGGTGCTGTGTGACAACGAGATCGACAGAGACGGCGAGCGATTCGCAGACGGCGCTCTGGATATGCTGGCGGCACTGTTTGTGGGGGTGACGGGCATTGCCGATCATAATCCCCTCAGCAGGAACCAGACCGCCCGTATCTTTGCATGCCGCACGGAGACCGTCGAAGGCAGGACAACAACGGACGGCAAGCCCTATAAGCGCCTGTATGCCAGGGCATATCTGCCCAGAAGTGAACAGAGCCGTGAACTGATCCTGGCTCTGGACAGCGGAATCAAAAAAGAGGTGAGCGTGGGGTGCTCCGTCAAGAAACGGATCTGCTCCGTGTGCGGAAAGGAGGTTTCCGCCTGTGAGCACGTCAAGGGACGCACCTACCAGGGGAAACCCTGTTTTGTGACCCTGGATGAACCTACCGATGCCTATGAATGGTCGTTTGTTGCCGTGCCGGCGCAGAAGGCGGCAGGCGTGGTGAAGGCCTATCAGACAGGCTCTATGAAAAAAGGAGGATGCATGGAACTGAAACAGAAGCTTTACAGCGGCGAGGAACAGCACTTCACCGCAGAGGAAATGAAAGCACTCGGTCAGAGATTGGAAGAGCTGGAACAGAAAGCGCTGGACGGTGCATATTACCGCAGCGTGCTGACAAAGGAGATCGGCAGCCTGGCACTGCTGGCACTGCCGAAGCTCAAGGGGGATATCCTGAATAAAATGCTGGAGCAGCTTTGTGTGAGGGAACTGGACGAGCTCAGGGCCGCTCTGAAGGGCAAGGCACAGGAGATCATGCCCCTGCAGCCGCAGCTGATGAAGCAGGCCGGCAGAAAGCCGGAAAACAATACACTTTATAATACCATCTGAGGAGGAAACAAATATGAATGTAGCATTTAACGGGTTTAACGAAGGCATTGTGACATTTGAAGCAGCCAGCGGCGTAACGGCCGGGACTCCGGTGACGATCAGTGCCAACGGCAAGGTGGCTGCCACCACAAGCGGCGCGTTCTGCGGTATCTGCAAAAGCGTCCGGGCAGGCTATGCGGCGGTGCAGCTTTCCGGCTATGTGACGGTGGGAAGCTCCGGCAGCATCTCACTGGGCTATCAGAAGCTGGGTGCCGCTGCCGACGGCAAGGTCAAGGCCGACAGCACCAACGGCAGGGAATATCTGGTGGTCGATGTGGACAGTACCGCCAATACCGTCGGTTTTATTCTTTGATGATGACAAGGAGGATTTGAACTATGGCATTTTATGATTCTATCAGACTGGAAAAGGGTATGTACGGCAGCGGCAGATCGCTGACAGAGGTGCTGGAGGAGCTTGATCCTTCCGGCAATTATCAGGGTACCGAGATGGAAGGTCTCGACGCCTTTCAGAGACAGCTCAAACGCTTCGATATCAAGGTGAGCGGTACAGGCTCTGACTGTGTGCAGAAATTCTTTGAGACCTCCGATTCTGCGGCGCTGTTCCCGGAATATGTGTCCAGGGCCGTGAAAAAGGGACTGGACGGCGCTGACCAGCTTGCGGATCTGATCGCCGTGAAAACGCAGATCAACGGGATGGATTACCGCTCTGTCGTGTCGGCGCCCACAGATGACGAAAAGGCGCTCAAGCCCGTTCTGGAGGGTGCTTCCCTGCCCCAGACAAATATCAGAACCAATGAGAATCTTGTGAAGCTCATCAAGCGCGGCAGAATGCTCGTGGCTTCCTATGAGGCAATCAAGTACCAGCGCCTGGATCTCTTCACCGTGACGCTCAGACAGATCGGTGCTTATATTGCCAGAGAACAGATGAAGGACGCGGTGAATGTGCTCATCAGCGGCGACGGCAACAACAATGCCGCCGAGGTGGTGAACGTGGATACCTCCGGTACGCTTACTTACGGTGATCTGATCAAGCTCTGGGGCAAGCTGACTCCCTATGAGCTCAATACCCTGGTGGCGCCTACCGATATGATGAAAAAGCTGCTGGCGCTTTCCGAAATGAGGGATGCACAGGCAGGTCTGACCTTCCAGGGAACCGGCAGCATGATTACGCCTCTGGGTGCAAAGCTCCTGCACCTTCCGGCGATGACCTCCGGCAAGATCGTGGGTCTCGATCGGAACTGCGCTCTGGAGATGGTACAGTCCGGCGGTATCACTATGGATACCGACAAGCTCATTGACAGACAGCTCGAAAGAACCTCGATCAGCTGTACCGCAGGCTTTGCCAAGATCTTTGCGGGCGCTTCCAAGGTCCTCAACGGCTGATAAAGGAGGAAGGACGGTTGAAGAGTGAGAATGTACTCCGGATCTTCGGCAGTCTGACCGGCCTGGATGAACCCTCGGCATTGGAATACCGTTTCCTGTGTGACATGGCCTTTGACAATATCTGTTCCAGGCTCAGGGACACAGTGACGGAGCAGGACGGCGGCAGAGCGGAATTTGCCGCCGCCGCTCTTGCGTATTACCGTTTTGTGCTGCTGACCCTCACGGAGGCAGGCTGCGTGACGGTGGGTGAGGTGTCGGTGAAGAATCCCGGGGATCGGTTGGAGCACGCTGCACGTCTCCTGCAGGAGGCGCTTTCGGATATCCATGACCTGGTGGAGGATGACGGCTTTGTGTTTGAAAGGATCTGAGAGATGAAAAGCGGAATTGAAAGAGCCATTGAAAAGCTGGGGATTCCTGTGACGGTGGAGAATACCGGCGGACTGAAGCGGGGGAAGGGAATTGTCTATCCCCTGCGCTACCGTGCCAGACAATGGGGCAATGTGGAACACCTGCCCCAGGGAAGGACGGAGCCCGGACGCTTTCTGCTGTTCTGCGCCAGGGAGCTTGTGAAGGACGCCGCCTACGGCAGCATGATCTTTGAGGGCGGCAACCGGTACGCGCTGATCTGGAAGGATGAATACGGCTGCGGTCTGGGAGGCTATGCCAGGATCTGTATGCGAAAGATGAAGGGGGCGTCCGGGACATGATCTGTTTGACGGAGGATCTGATCGCAGCGCTGAAAATGAACGAACGGGTCAGAGATTATGAGATCATCCATAGTCTGCCGGAGACGGAATGTGCCTATCCGCTGACAAAACCGGTGGTATGTCTTGACAGCCTGCAGGAGGAGGAGACGTTCCTGTTGGGAACGGGGAACCGTCTGCTCCATGGGGGAAGTGTGCAGGTGACGGTGTTCACGGCGGAACAGCAGGGGGGTGCTTTCTGTGAGGAATGTGCCGGGAAGGTGTGCAGGGCACTGCTGGAAGAGGACGGGAACCGTCAGATCACCGCGGTGTCTGTCGAAAGGGCTGTGTACGACAGGAACAGTTTTGCATATAAAGTAATAATGAACCTTCGGCTGAGAGAATGGATGAGCGTTGAAGGATAATCGGGGGTAGTGTGTTTGAGGAGGAGAGAGAATGAATGAACAGGCGGCACTGTGCGGCAGGGATGTGAACATCAGCATCAACGGACAGCCGCTGCTGCAGGCGGAAATGGCAGAGCTGCGCAAGCGTTCCGAGATCCATCGGGTGCGCTCCTGCTTTTGCGGCGCCGATGCAGCGCATCTCGAGGGAAAACGCGAATATAAGCTCAATCTCGTGGGGGTGCGCTTCCGGCGCCCTTTTGAAAACTGTAATTATTATGATCTCGACCATTTCACGGTAGTGCTGTGGATGGATGGGCTCAGGATCACGCTGGAGGGCTGTTTGTTTGACGATTTCAAGGTGCTTGCGGATAAGGAGCGCTTCCGGGAGCATATCAGCATTACGGCCCTGCGTATGACGGTGGAGGAAGAACATGAGGGAACTTGATTTTGCAGCGGAGCTTCGCAGCAGCGGCGGCTTTCTGGCGGAGGAAATGCAGCGGCTGACGGAACTCTCGGAGATCGTGGAAAATGACAGCCTGCGCTATGAACGGCTGTTGGACCTGGAGGAGGAAATCAATGAATTGTAGCGGAAAAATGAGCTTTCGGGATTTTATTTTTCCTGTAAACCCGTCTGTTATCCGGATTTCACACAGCCGCCATGTGACAAGGACCAGAAAACCCTTTGGCGAGGATATCATTGCCGAAACGGGAACCGGCGGCAGAGTGGTCACCGGAGAGGGTGAGTTCTTCGGTGCAGAGGCGGCGTCGGATTTTCAGCGGCTCAGGGCGGTGTTTGACCAGGGGGGAACGGGCAGTCTGTATGTGCCCTCCCAGAGTCCGATGGCGGCGTTTTTTGAAAGCCTGGAGTTAGTGGGAAAGGACGAGGAGGGTGTGATCCATTATACCTTCCGTTTTGCCGAGAGCCGTAAACACGACGGCGCCGGCGCTGTACGGGTGGTGGTGACGGACGGACAGCACTGCTTGTGGGACTATGCGGATGCTTACGGCAGGGATGTCGAAGAACTGATGGTGCTCAACCCTTGGGTCAGACGTCCGGATATCAGGGTGACGGCAGGAAAGGAGCTGCGTCTGTGCTGAAATTTGTGCTGTACGGGAAAAACGGCCAGGCTGCGGACCTGTACCAACCGCTGAAGGCGAGCTTTGAAGCCTCTGACAGCGCTCCGGCTGACTGTCTGACGGCGGTATTCGCGGTGGACGGCAGGATCCCGGTATTGACAGAGGCGGAGCTCTGGGACGGGGATGTCTGTGTGCTGCGGGGGATTGTTGACCAGCAGACGGAGGAGCAGGGGAGTGCCGGCATCCTGCTCACGGTGACGGTGAGAAGTCTTGCCGCACTGCTCCTGGACAATGAAGCCCTGCCCCAGACCTATTGTATGCCCTCTATGTCGCTGCTGATGAAGCGGCATTTTGCACCCCTGGGGTTTTCTTCCTTTGTGGGGGAGGATGTCATCTTCCCCGGAGAAATGACCGTCAGCAAGGGGATGAGCGAGTGGACGGTGCTGAAAGAGTATTGTTCCCTGGCAGGGCTGCCCCGCGCAAGAATCCGTCCGGACGGGGTGATCGACCTTTCCGGGAGCAGTCCCGGGACAGTCATGCTGTCGGGCAGACGTATCCTGCGCCTGCAGCACCGCCGCAGCAACCGGGAACTGATCTCGGAGGTGTGTGCGAGAACCTGCACCCAGGGCGGCTATGATATGAAGCTGAGCAGCAGTCTGGCAGATGCCTGCGGGGTGAGGCGGAGACGGTACGCCAATTCCATTGACAGCAAGAGCCGCTCGGTGCTGGCAGACGAAGCACGTCTGCGACAGGCGGAGGATAACTATGAACTGCTCACGGTGGATTACAGCGGCAGATTGCTGTGTGAGATCGGTACGGAGCTGATTGTGGAGGGTGTCAGCGGACAGTTTGTCCTGCGGGAGCTGAACTATCGGCTGGATTCCGGCGGAGAACGCACCGTATTGCGGGCAGGAAGAAAAAGGGAGGAACAAAAATGAAGCTGTCGGAAAGAATCAACCGACGCAGACAGCAGGCCAAGAGCTGTACCGCCGGGAGGATCCTGGGCAGTGCGGACAGAAGGATCTCGGCTGCGGCACAGAACGGAACCGGACAGTTTTCACTGGTAGCACCATGGGGAGTGGAGTCGATTCCGCAGTCGGATACCGATGCGGTGGTGATCTCCGGCGATAGTGAGAGACTGTGCATCGGCGTCAAGCAGCGCACCAACCGCTATGGTCTTGAACCCGGAGAAGTGGTGCTCCATGCCGGGAGCAATACCTATATCCACCTTCATGCAGACGGGAAAATTGATATCTGCGGTGAGGTGTATATCAACGGGCAGAGATGGGAGGTGTGAGCATGGACAGTGCATTGAGCCGGAGCGGTGATCTCGCTCTCGACGACAGAGGACTGCCTTATCTGATCTCGGACACCGACGAGACCGCACAGCAATTGTATATCCTGCTTTCGGCAAGACGGGGGAGGTTTCTGTATGACCGAAGGCTTGGCAGCCGGTTGTCGGAAGAGACGCCCCTGACGATTCATCAGGCGGAAGCTCTCGCACGGGAAGCACTCATCCTCCTGCCGGGTGCGGAGGTGCTTTCGGCGGAGCTCTCCGGCGGAGAACTGCTGGTGCGGATATCGTATGAGGGGCAGCACTATGAGATCATCGTGAAACGATAAAGGAGGAAACGTGTCTTGATGACGTATGAAACCATTCTGGAGAGAATGAACGATAAATTTACGGAGCTGTCGGGCTATGTGCCCCAGGAGGCAAGTGATATCGGCATCCGTCTGCGGGTGCTGGCCGGGGAACTGTTTTCCCTCAATAGTGAGATAGACTGGCTCAGACGGCAGATGTTCCCGCAGACAGCCGTGGGTGAGCAGCTTGACCTGCACGCCGCACAGCGGGGACTGCAGAGACGCCAGGGGACAAAGGCCCAGGGTAGGATCGTGTTTGAAGCGGATATGCCGCCGGAGTATGATGTGCTCATTCCGGCAGGGACGATCTGTTCCACGGCGGACGGCTCCCTGCGGTATGTGACCGTGGAGGATTATACCTTGCACAGGGGTTCTACTTATCTGTTGGCGGACTGTGAAGCCGAACACAGCGGCAAGCAGTACAATATCGGTGTCGGCAAGGTGAAAACCATCGTGACCTACTTCTCGGTGGGACTGAGTATCGACAATTCCGGCTCCTTCACCGGCGGGACCGATGATGAGACGGACGAAGAACTGCGGGAACGCATCCTCGAAAGCTACCGCATCAGTCCCGGCGGCGGTAATGCGGCCTATTTTGAAGCCATCGCTCAGAGTGTGGAGGGAATCTATTCGGCAAAGGCCTATACCAATATGGAAAATCCCGGCTATGTGATCGTGATTTTAGCCGGACAGGGTGCCGTGCCGTCCCAGGCTGCTTTCTCAAGGGCGGGAGAGCTGCTGGAGCAGGCAAAGCCCCTGGGGATCAGTCTGATCATTCAGAATACAGGCGGTGAAATGGTGGATGTGACCGTGAGTATCCGACCGGAGGACGGTTATACCTTTGCACAGGCGAAAACCAATGCCGAGGAAGCCATACGGACATTTTTCCTGCGGCTCAAAGTGGGTGAAGATGTAAAGCTGTCGGAACTGGGGAAAGCGCTGCTGGAAGCGGAGGGTGTGGATAACTATGCCTTTTCTTCCATGCAGGATGTGAGTGTGAACAACGCCAAGATCGGAATGCTCAACAGCATGACGGTTACAGAGATGCAGTAGGAGGCAGCGTATGACGGAACTGGAACATTTGTGTGAGCTGCTGTCTGAAACAGGACTGTATGACCCCGGTGACAACAGCGTGATCTATGCGGAGCTTGCTGCCTATGCGGAGGGACTGGAGCTGTTTTTCGGGGAACTGGAGGAGCTGCTGCGGGAGTGCTTTGTCAGTACGGCAGAAGCGGAGGGACTGACCATGCGGGAGGCAATAATCAGGCGCATGAACTTCAACCATACCCTTGCCGGCAGGAGAAGCGCATTGACGGCGGCCATGTCGGTGGGGACGAGGGATGTGACGTCCGGAGATCTGGCCAAGGTGATCGCAAGCTTCGGGCTGACAGGACGGTTCGTGTTTGACCCCACGCGGCTCCGGATCACCCTGGAAACGCCGCAGACCATGAGTGCGGCACAGCAGAGCCGCCTGGAATCAGAAATGAGCAGACTGCTTCCCTGCTGGACGGACATTAAAGTGCTTGTGACTGGAGGCTGACAATGAAGCTGGTAGTGTTATTTCGGAACGAGAAACAACGCTGCCGGCTTTTTGATTGAAATTTTGTATACATCAACAAATATCCGGTAAAAAAGGGGTTGAAAACGATAGAATATACAAAAAATACCGATAATGGCAGTCAAAAAGTTGTAATTGGAAGGGATTGGAAAGAAATTATTGTGCAGTATTGCTGCTTTTTCGATTCAGCATGGTAAAGTGCCGACTTTCTCGGGGAAAAAAGCCGGAAAACTTCGATTGACAACGTGAAAAATCGCAGATATAATAAAATCAGGCGGGAGAAAACCGTACTATTGTTAAGGAGGAATACTGAATTGAAAAAGTTTTTCAAGACGCTAACCTCAAGTGCTCTGACCCTGGCTCTTCTGGCCGGATCAGCAGGTGCAACGACCCTTGCAGTAAGTGCTGCAGAAACGGAAGACCTCAATAAGGTGACGGTTGACGGCAGGTATATGTACAACGGCTACATCAAGATGTCCGTTGATATGTCATCCGGTCAGTTCGTATTTGGAACAACGGGAGGTAACCCGGATTCTGATACGGATAACGACAAGATGCTTCTGTACGGTTTCCCGGACAGCATCTGGTCGAGTTACTCTACCATTGTGATCGATGATGTGAAGAATAGGTATCATTCCACCACCAAGACGGAAAAGCCCGTTTACTCGGACGTTGCCAAGCAGAACAGCTCCACCGCTTCCTATCTGGACGGCAAGGTAACTGCCAGCCAGGTTCTTTCCTTTGTCAGAAATGTATCTACCAATCGTGATGACGTGGTGGAAGTGAAGTATGTTCTGACAAATGAGGATACCGTTGAGCATAACGTCGGTGTGAGAATCATGTTCGACACCAAGCTTGGCAGCAATGACCGTGCCCCGTTCCGTGTGGCAGGCGTGGGCGATGTGACTACCGAGACCACCTTCGAGGGCGACGCTATTCCGCAGTATTGGCAGGCCTTTGACGATCTGGCCTCTCCGACAGTTATTTCACAGGGTTCCTTCCTGCGTGACGGTGATGCGGTGAATAACCCCGATAAAGTACAGTTCTGTAACTGGGGCAGAGTCGACAGCACCCCCTGGGAATATGAGACAACAGAAGGCAGAGAAAACGGCGACAGTGCGGTAGCCGTAACCTGGTACCAGAAGCCGCTTGCTCCCGGTGAGTCCCGTGTCTATACCACCTACTATGGCATGAGTGAGCTGACACAGAACACAGATCCGCCGCTTTCCCTGAGTATGTACAGTGACTCCATCGTGACCGCCAAGAGCGTGGATCAGGCCACCGGCAATCCGGTGTACAATACCTTTACCGTGACCGGCTATGTGCAGAACATCGGTAACGAGGCAACACACAATACCTACGCAAAGCTCGTTCTGCCCAGCAAGATGTCTATCGTGGGCGACAGCGCCGTCAAGACGATCGGCGTTCTGGATGCCGGCAAGATTCAGCAGGTAACCTGGGTTGTCAAGACTGCCGGTGACATTACCGTAGGCGACCATACCCTGAAGGTTCTGGCCGGATGTGATGAGACTACCGAAAAGAATGTAGAGAGAAAGGTTTCTGTTCCTGCTATCCTGAAGAATAACTCCAAGGTGCAGAAGGCTCATCTCACCATCGGCGATGAGATCAATATCAATGCTGCTGCTGAGGGCGGCTACGGCACCTATCTCTATGCTATGTCTTACAGAAAGACCGGCACAAACACCTGGACCAAGATTCAGGATTACGGCACCAAGACCACCGCTTCCGTGAAGCCTTCCGCTTCCGTGCCTTATGAGGTACTGGTCAAGGTCAAGGACGGCAACGGCTCTATTGCTGACAGACTCATCAATGTAAACGTATACAAGAAGCTCGTGAATAAGTCTACTGCTCCCAGCGTTGTCAACCTGGGCAATGCACTGGAGATGAAGGGCGCTGCTGCCGAGGGTTCAGGCTCCTTCAAGTATGCATATTACTACAAGAAGAGCAGCGCTACCAAATGGACCACTCTGAAGGATTATACCACCGCTGTGAAGGCAAGTTTCAAGCCCGCTGCTGTGGGTACTTACGACCTGAAGGTTGTTGTCAAGGATACCAAGACCGGCAAGACCGCTGCTAAGACCTTCAAGACGACCGTAAAGGATCCCCTGGTAAATACCTCTACTGTTTCCGCAGAAGTTGTGGTACTGGGTAAGAACGTGACCGTGAACGCTTCCGCAAAGGGCGGCAAGGCAGGTTACCAGTATGCTGTCTTCTATAAGAACGCTGAGAAAACCAAGTGGAACACCAAGCAGGCTATGGGAACAAACGCTACCGTGACCATGACCTTTGATGAGGCAGGCAAGTACGATATCTGCGTACACGCTAAGGACGCTGAGGGTACTGTGGACAAGAAATACTTCACTGTTACCGTGAACAAGCCCCTGACCAATACCTCTAAGGTTGACACCACCTCCGTGATCGCCGGTGAGAGCGTGAAGATCACTGCTTCCGCCAAGGATGGCGCAGGTGATTACAAGTATTCCGTTTACTACAAGAAGAGCACCGCTACCAAGTGGACCACCAAGCAGAATGCATCTGCTAACAGCAGCATTACCTTTACTCCCCAGTTCGCAGGCAAGTATCAGCTGTCCGTAAAAGCAATTGATAAGGATGGCACCGTTGCCAGAAAGCTTTTCACCATTACTGTTGGCGCTAAGCTCAAGAACACCTCCAAGCTTTCCGCTTCCACCATCAACCTCGGCAAGAGCGTGACCGTAAACGCTTCCGCAACCGGCGGCAAAGGTGATTACCAGTATGCTGTCTTCTACAAGAAGGCAAGCGACAAGAGGTGGACGATCAAGCAGAGCT
>ONEU01000078.1 GCA_900316925.1 uncultured Eubacteriales bacterium | reverse complement strand
TGCTGCAAGACTTATTCCGCAGCGAATTTTGGAAAGGGGTCCGGGGAAAACCTTTTTTTCGCCAGAAAAAGGTTTTCCCTGGGTAACTGGCAGGTAAAGAGTGATCCCCGTGGGCGGTGCAGCCGCTTTATATGATCGACTATTACAAAGGAAGGGAAATTTCATGGATGCAAAAGAAAAAGCCCTGAAAGCCGTCGCGTTGCTTGAGGAGGCATACCCGGAGGCGATCTGCTCCCTGACATACAGCGATCCCCTGCAATTGCTCATTGCCACCCGGCTGGCCGCACAATGCACCGACAAGCGTGTGAACATGGTGACACCCGGGCTGTTTGAAAAATTCGGCAGCGCACAGGCCTTTGCCGATGCGGATGTCGCCGCGGTGGAGGAATGTATCAAGTCCTGCGGGCTGTACAAGACCAAAGCCCGTGACATTGTTGCCATGTGCCGGATGCTCTGTGAGGAGTACGGAGGCGAGGTGCCGGATTCCATCGAGGAACTGGTCAGGCTACCCGGCGTGGGCAGAAAAACCGCCAATCTCGTGGTGGGTGACATCTTCGGAAAGCCGGCGGTGGTGGTGGACACCCATTGTATCCGGATCACCGGACGGCTGGGCTTCCATCAGACCAAGGATGCGGGAAAGATTGAGCGTCTGCTGCGGGAGCTGCTGCCGCCGGAAAAATCAAACGATTTCTGTCACCGTCTTGTCCTGCACGGACGGGCGGTATGCGACGCCCGCAAGCCGCTGTGTGACTCCTGCTGTCTGAACGGAATCTGTGACACCTGCCAAAAAAACACGCCGGAGCCCTCATAAACGGCGCCCCATTCAGCCACACTAATGGTATCCTTTCAGAGAACGGAGTGTTGGCATGAATGACATCATCACGCTTTCGGGCGTTTCCAAGCTGTACCGTACCAAGGGCGGCACCGTAACGGCCCTTGACCATATTGACCTGCACATTGCATCCGGCTCCTTCACGGCGATCACCGGACAGTCGGGTTCGGGGAAATCCACCCTGATGAACATTCTCGGCTGCCTTGACCAGCCCACCGCAGGCGAATACCGTCTGGACGGCATTTCCGTCTCCGCCATGCGGGAGCGGGAGCTTTCGTTTGTACGCAATCATGTGATCGGCTTTATTTTTCAGAGCTTCAATCTGATTCCGACCCTCACCGCCAGAGAGAATGTAGAGCTGCCGCTGATCTACCGGGGGATGAAGCGTTCCCGGCGGCGGGAGCTGTCCGAGCAGGCGTTACAGATGGTAGGACTGGAGCTGCGCATGAGCCATAAACCGCAGGAGCTGTCGGGCGGACAGCAGCAGCGGGTAGCCATTGCCCGGGCTCTCGCCGCACAGCCCCGGCTCATCCTCGCCGACGAGCCTACCGGCAATCTGGACAGCGGCTCCGGTCAGGAGATTATGAAAATCCTCTCACGCCTGCACCGGAGCGGTTCTACGGTGGTGCTCATCACCCATGACGCGCGGGTGGCGGCGATGGCGGAAACCTGCATCCGGATTGCTGACGGAAAGGTCTGCGGGAACGAACCTGCAACCTGATCGCATTTTGTTGTGTATTATATACAATTTTCAACCCGTCTATTCTTGCAAGTTCCCTAAAAAATCTTCCGAATTTTTCAAAAAACGATTGACAAGCCGTAAATCTATGCTATAATGAGTGTAGTAAGCAGAAAGGCTTACGACAACCACCGATACGATTGAAAACATGAGGAGGTAATTTGTATGTCTAACGTAGATCTTCATAATGTTGATGTAAAAGAATTTTTCGCTGTTATCGACACCTGCGAGGGTGATGTATTTCTCGTAACCGACGAGGGTGACCGTCTGAATCTCAAGAGCAAGCTCTGCCAGCTGATCGGTCTGACCCAGCTGATTGAGGGCGGCAAGATCGCCAATGCTCATCTGGAGTGCGTGAACCCGGAGGATGAGTCCAAGCTCTTCCGCTTCAATATGTTCGGTGAGAAGAAATAATCTCCGAAAAATCAAGCATGATAAAAGCCTGCCGGTTGATGACCGACAGGCTTTTTGCTTTGGAAATTATGATTATTTGCGCCGGAAAGCGCCGCTAAGCTTTATGAGCAGCCGGTACAGACCGTATCCCAGCACCGCACCGGTGGTATTGAGGATCAGATCGTCCACGTCGGTGGTCCTGTCCAGGGGGAGCTGCCCCACCTCGATGCACAGAGAGAGCAGCAGGCCGATACCGGCGGTGCGCACCAGGTTCCTGCGGAAAATGGCTGCTGCGAACCATCCCACCGGCACAAAAATGCCGATATTCCCCACCACATTGAACAGAAACTCGTTCACGGTTTCCGGTGAGTCATGCATCTGCGCAATCTGGGTAGTGATGACATTCAGCGGAACCAGCCGCAGTTCGTTCCTGCCGCTGTTCACCACAAAGGTCTGGGTGAACAACAGCACCAGAAATACAAAAAACGCCAGCAGCAGCACCTCTCTGTCGGGCTGTATCTTCCCTGCAAGCGTTTTGTCTTTGTGTACGGCGAGATAAAGCAGTCTTCCCAGCAGATAGAACGGCAGCAGCATGAGCACCAGCCCCAGTCCGTCTGTCAGAAAGGCATAGCCGTAATGCAGCAGTACCCTCATTTTCCCGTCAGCTCCTCGGCAATCGTCAGCAGCTTCTGCAGGCGGTGATTCACACCCGACCGGCTGATGGGCTCCTGCAGCGCCTCCCCCAATTCCCGCAGATTGTATTCGGGATTATCCAGCCGCAGCTGTGCCAGCTCCCGCAGCTCATCCGGCAGGGAGTCAAGTCCCTTTTTATCGCGGATGATCTCAATGGCACGGAGCTGTCTGGCGGATGCCGCAGCGGTTTTGTTAAGATTGGCAGTTTCGGAATTGATCTTGCGGTTCACCCGATTGCGTACAGACTTCACCATCTTACTCTGGATGATACTCAGCGCCGACATGGGCGCTCCCATATAGGTGAGCATATCCTCAATTGCCTCGCTGCCCTTCAGATAGACGATATAACTGCCCTTGCGGTTGATGGTATGAGGCTCGGCGCTGATCTGCTCCACCTCCGAGATGATCCGCATGAGATCGGACGCCAGGTTCTTGTGGGGCACCACAAATTCCAGGTGATAATCCTTCTCAGGATTGCTCACATTGCCGCACACTAAGAACGCCCCCCGCAGGAAATACGGGATCCCCTCTTCACCGTCAAGATTGGCACGGTTGATCCGCAGACTGGGAGCGTCGGTGCTGTGGCCGAAAAATTCAAAAATACTGCGGCACTCGTTCCTGTCGGGCACGGACAGCGTAAAGCTATGGTTCTCGCCGCCCCTTCTGGTCAGCTTCACGCTCAGCTCCACAATACTTCCCGTCAGCGCGGAGACGGTCTGGGTGTAGAGCATGGCTGCCGGACGGGATTCCGTCGTATGGGTGATGGCCGAAGCGCCGAACACCCTGGAAAACAGCAGCATCCCATAGGCTGCCGCCCGTTTATGTTCAGGCTGTGTCAGCTCGGACGCACACAGCTCCACCTTGGTCTCTTTTGAAAATGACATAACCTCACCGTCAATCCTTGATGACATCTCTATGGTGCACGATCGCTCTCTGTCCCGATTCAAGAATATGCTTATACAGCACCCTCGTCAGCGTGACGGAACGGTGCTTGCCGCCCGTACAGCCGATGGCAATCACCAGCTGGCTCTTGCCCTCCGCCAGATAAAGCGGCAGGGAATAATCCACCAGCGAGAGCATCCTCTCCACATAGCCCGTGGTCTGCTCGAACTTCATCACATAGTCAAACACACATTCCTCCAGACCGGTATGCTGCTTCAGCTCCGGTACATAGAAGGGATTCGGCAGACAGCGCACATCAAACACCAGGTCGGCCTCGGCAGGGATGCCGTATTTGAAGCCGAAGGACAGACAGGTGATGGTCATGCCCAGGGCGGCATTGCCTAAAAACAGGGCGGAGATCCGTTCCCGGAGCTGTGTCTGTGACAGCAGGGAGGTGTCGATGACATAATCCGCACGCGCCTTTACCTGCATCAGCAGGTCACGCTCCAGCAGCACGGCATTCTCGGTGGAGCCCTTGCTGATATCACTCAGGGGATGCTTGCGGCGTGTCTCCTTGAACCGGCGCAGTAAAATATCGTCACGGGCATCCAGGAACAGAATCTTATACTTCTTCTGGGATGCCTTGAGCATATCCAGGGCGGAGAACAGATCGTCAAAGGCATTGCCAGCCCTGACGTCCGTTACCACCGCTATTTTCTTCATGTGCTCGTCCGACGATTTTTCACACAGGTCATAAAAGGTCGGCAGCAGCATGGGCGGAATATTATCCACACAATAATACCCGATATCCTCCATATTCCTCATGGCGACGGATTTTCCCGCTCCCGACAGACCTGTGATAATGATAAACTCCATATTTCCTCTCTCCAGCTCTTTTCAGACACTACTGTCTTCCGATAAATTTCACCTCGCAGCAAAGCTCCACATTCTTTTCCTGCTTCACTACGGTCTTGATATGGTCAATCAGCGCCAGTACATCGGCAGCCGTTGCGTTATTGTCGTTCACGATGAAGCCCGAATGCTTCTCGCTGACATTCGCACCTCCCACCGTATACCCCTTCAGCCCGCATTCCTCAATCAGGGCGGCGGCATAACCCGTCTCCGGACGCTTGAAGACACTGCCGGCACTGGGATGGTTGATGGGCTGCTTGGTCTTGCGCCTGTCCATCAGCTCCTGCATCCGCTCCGTGATCTTCTCCTGCTGTCTCGGCTCCAGCTTGAAGGAGGCGTTGAGAATAATATGGTCGGTATCCGTGAACACACTATGACGGTAGGAAAAATCCAGCTCCCGCCTGGAATAGACCCGGATGTTGCCGTCCCTGTCCATATACTCCGCAGAGATGGCGGTGTCCTTGATCTCGCCGTTATAGGCGCCCGCATTCATATACACCGCTCCGCCCACGGAACCCGGTATCCCCCAGGCAAACTCCAGACCGCCCAGGGACATATTCCGTGCAAATACACACAGTCTTGCCAGCGTGGAGCCTGCACCGCAGCGGATGATGTTATCCTCGCTCAGGGTGATCTCATTGAACTCTCCCCCCAGCTTGATGACAACCCCCTCGATCCCCTTGTCCGACACCAGCAGGTTGGAGCCCAGTCCCAGCACAAAATAGGGCACCTGCATCTCACGGCAGAGTCCGATCACCCGTTTCAGCGAAGCGGTATCCTTTACCTCGCACAGGCAGTCCGCCCTGCCGCCGATCCGGAAACTCGTGTGCTTGTCCATCGGCTCGTCCACATAAACAACCGTGTTCAGTTTTCGCAGCTCTTCGATCAAATTCTGTTCTATCATAATAACCTCTTATCGTTATGTATTTTTGGTTCAGAAGGAAATGGTCTGTACGGGACCTTCGTCCTCTTCCTCCGGATATTCCAGACCAAGCAGCTGGAACAGCTCTCTGGCAGCATTGTAGCCCATCTTCCGCTGACGGTTATTCATGGCGGCTACCTCAATGATGACGGCAAGATTTCGGCCGGGCTTTACCGGTATGATCACAATGGGCACCTGGTTGCCGAGGATTTCCGTCATCTCATTCTTCATCCCCATCCTGTCATAAACCTTCTTGTTGTCCCACTGCTCCAGGTTGATCACCATGTCGATCTTCTCGCTGAGCTTGACGGAGCCCATACCGAAAAGCCTTCTGGCATTGATAATACCTATGCCGCGCAGCTCGATAAAATGACGGATATTTGCCGGTGATGAGCCGATGAGCTGTTTATTCGAGATCCTTCTGATCTCCACCGCGTCGTCCGCAATCAGCCGGTGTCCTCTCTTGACCAGCTCGATGGCCGTCTCGCTCTTACCCACGCCGCTGTCGCCGACGATCAGCAGTCCTTCACCGTAGACCTCCACTAATACGCCGTGACGGGTCACTCTGGGCGCCAGCTCGTTATTCAGCAGGGAAACCAGTGATGCCGACAGTACGGAGGTCGTCTCCGCCGAACGCAGCACCGGTACCTTGTATTTCTCGGCTGCCGACATCAGCTCACCGTAGGGAATGATATTCCTGGTCACGATGATGGCAGGCGGCTGCAGCGAGAATAACCGCTCGATAACATGGAACCGCTGCTCCGAACTGAATTTGTTCAGGTAGCTGTTCTCGGTGTTGCCGAAGATCATCACACGGGTGTTGTCAAAGAAGTCGAGAAAGCCTGTCAGCTCCAGTCCCGGTCGGGTGATGTCACGGGAATAGATTTTGATATTCTCGGCATCATCGGGCATATAGGACACTTCCAGGTCGATCTCCTTGATGATTTTTGCCAGGCTCACGGAAAACTTCGTTTCCATAAAAGCACCTCCGTTATGTTGGGATCAGACGGGTCGTCTGTCTAATATTGTGAGAAGCAGTCTCTTTCTTTTTCCGGTTACGCAATATATATTCATTATATACTATTTTTTCTATTTTTTAAAGGGTTTTATCATAAATTCACAAGAAATTATCAGAAAGTTCTTTTCCGGCAGGCCAAAACGTGCTATAATAGAAGGGAATTTGAACTGATCGGTGATTTTATGCGTATTATGATTTTCACAGAGGTACTTTCTCCCTATGTCTGCGGCATTTCCAGCTATGTAGACGTCCTCCGGAACGGTCTGGAAAAGCTCGGGCACAAGGTCTATATCGTCACCTCTTCTCTCCATACACAGACTGCCGCCATGAAAGGCGGTATCATCCGCTGTCCTGCCCGCAAAACCAGCAACAAATACGGTTTTGAGTGCCGGAATCCCTATGATGCCAAGACCATCGGCTTTCTTGCCGACATCAGACCCGACGTGGTACACATCCATACCGATACCAAGATCGGTTACATGGGACTGCAGGTGGCTGACAAAACCAGTTCGCCGGTGGTGTTTACCATCCACGATTACTTTATGGACCGTTTTGCGGCGGATAAATCGAGGATGGTGTGGAACGTGAAGACCTACTTTGAGAAACAGCATTTCCGCGATATGCTGGACAATGCCGATGTGGTCACGTCGTCCTGCAGCCGCGCGTCGCTCTTTGTGCAGAAGGCAGACAGGAAGCGAAAGGTCATGCTGGTGCGTTCGGGCACGGATACGGAGCGTTTTGACTACCACAATACCACGAAGGCCTCCATCCGCAAGCTGCGCGCCAAGCTGGGACTGTCGCCGAAATCCACGGTAGCGGTATTTGCGGGACAGCTCACCGTGGAGAAAAACCTGGAGTTTGTCATCACCGCTTTTGCCAAGCACATCAAGCGCACGGATAACATCCAGCTTCTGATCGTGGGAGACGGCACCGAAACCAACTATCTGAAGGGTTTGTGCCGGACGCTCAAGCTGGGCAATACGGTTGTTTTCAGCGGGGCGGTTGCCAATACGATCATGCCGGATATTTATTCCGCGTGTGACATATATGTATGTTCATCGGATGACGGGTTAGTGTCGATGTCGTTTCTGGAAGCGATGGCGTGCGGGCTGCCGGTGCTGGTGAAAGAAGACAAAGAGAAGATTGTCCACAAGACGATTCAGCATGGTGTAAACGGCTTTGTGTACCAGAAGAAATCGGAATTTGCGAAATATTTAAAAACCCTCGCCGGACTGGACGAGGGAAAGAAGAGGCGTATCAAGCAGATCGTGCGTGATTCTCTTGTCACGAAGGATGACACGGAGATGGCTGCGCAGTATGTCAAAGCCTACGAGATCGCCCTCCAGAAGTATCAGAACAAGCGCTTCAAGTAAAAATGCGCACCCGATACGCGCTGAAAGGTAATCCATATTAACAAACTAACCCCCGCGCAAAAACTATCTGTCAACCACAGGAAACAAAGTTTCGGCGCAGAGCCTGCACTCCCGATACGCGCTGAAAGATAATCCATATTAACAAACTGCCCCCCGCGCAAAAACTATTTGTCAACCACAGG
>ONEU01000052.1 GCA_900316925.1 uncultured Eubacteriales bacterium | reverse complement strand
TCAGTAGGCACGGGTACTTACGAGAGAATAATTGTAGCTAAAAGTCCGGATAGAACAGCCGTTAAGCGCCCCGTCAAGGGGCGTGTCGGCGGACGTAGAAAAATCACAGCCCTGCTGTGCCGTGCCGGATGTTAGCGATACTGCACTTCCGATTTACAACGTACAGAGTGAGCGTAAGCGAACGACAGCGTGACAAGGGAGTGCAGGCTCTGCACAGTGGTTGAAATGTGAGGGAGGGTGAGGTATAATGGGGAGGAAAGAGGGGATGGATATGAAATATACGACTTTGCTGATGGATGTGGATGATACGATTTTTGATTTTTCTGCCTGCGAATATAACGCACTGCAAAATGCTCTTGAGGTTCACGGATTGACGTTCAGCTGTGAGGTGTACCATCGTTTTACCGCTATCAATAGCGCTCTTTGGAAGAAGTTTGAACAGAATCAGATCACCCGCTCGGAACTGCGGGTACGTCGTTTTTCGGAGCTGACAGAGGTCTGCTTCCCTGATTACGATCAGAATGAGACTCTGGCAGATACCTATGTGCAGAAGCTGGGAGAGCAGGCAATCTTTTTCGACGGTGCACGGCAGGCTATGGAACAGCTTTCACGGGTGTACGACATTTATATCATTACTAATGGACTGCTGACGGTTCAGAACAGCCGTCTGGCATTGTCAAGACTGGATCACCTGGTAAAGGGCGCGTTTATATCGGATGCCATGGGAGTGCAGAAGCCGATGAAGACGTTTTTTGACCGGGTACTGCAGGAAGTGGCGGAGAAGAATACACGTCGGATCCTGGTGGTGGGGGATTCCCTGACATCAGATATGCAGGGGGGCAGAAATGCCGGCCTCGATACCTGTCTCTATGACCCGAAGCATCGTGTGACTTTGCCGCATCCGCTGTGTGACTATCAGATCAGCAATCTGAACGAACTACTGAGGAATGATGAATATGCCTGAGTTTATTGTCAGCAACGAATTTGACGGCATCTGCGTGAAGAACTTTCTGCGCCGCCATTGCGATGTCTCCGCCAGACTGCTTACGAAACTGAAACGGGTCGACAACGGGATCACCGCGAACGGTGTGCCTGTCAGGAGTGTGGATATCCTCCATGCCGGCGATGTGGTGCGTCTGATCCTGCCGCAGGACGATCGACTGGTTACCCCGACGGCATTGCCGGTGGAGGTGGTCTATGAGGATGAAGCAGTCGTGGTCTTCAATAAGCCGCCCCAGATGCCTGTGCATCCGGTGCACGGTTACCGCCTGAATACCCTTGCCAATGCGGCGGCTTATTATAGCCGGCAAAAGGGAGAACAGTATGCGTTCCGTGCCGTGAACCGCCTGGATAAGGATACCTCCGGCCTGGTGCTGACCGCCAAAACCGGATATGCCCATACGTTTCTGATCGGCCGCACCCGGAAGGAATATCGGGCGCTCTGTGAGGGGGAATTGACCGGCAGCGGCACGATTGATTCGCCTATCCGGATGAAGCCCGGTTCGATCATCCAGCGTGAAACGGGAGAGGGCGGCGTGCGTGCCGTGACCCATTACCGTGCGCAAAAGACTGCCTTTGGACATACGCTGCTGTCTGTGACTCTGGAAACCGGCCGTACCCATCAGATACGCACACATTTTGCCTCCATCGGTCATCCTCTGGCGGGAGATGATCTGTATGGCGGCAGCCGTCAGTATTTTCCGCGGCAATGTCTGCATTGTGCCGTGCTTACGTTTGTCCATCCCGTTACACATGAAACGCTTACGCTGGCAAGAGAACCGGAGGACTGGCTTGCCATTCTTGAAAAGAAAATTCGCTCTGTCGGTTATGAATAAGGGCAGTCGGACATATACTGTACTATGATCATTGCTTGACGGATACATAATCGTAAAAAACGTCCGGGGATCGGACAGAACCGCCCAAGGGAAGATCATCTTTGCTGCGCTCACCAAACAGGCTTTGCAGGAATAAGATATAATGTGTTGATGAATCATGCAATGATTATTTTACTGCTATCGGGACAAAATAGTAGTGTTGACACATCTCACAGCGGAGCTTCCGCAAATAAAACTTCGGAGCGTGAAAAGATATGCACATCAGACGAGGAGATATCTACTACGCTGATCTCAGTCCCGTTGTCGGCTCGGAGCAGGGCGGTATCCGTCCGGTTCTGATCATCCAGAACGACGTGGGCAACCGGTTCAGCCCAACGGTGATCGCAGCGGCCATTACCAGCCGTGAATCCAAAGCAAAGCTTCCCACACACATCCGACTCTATGCAGATAACAGCGGTCTGTCCAAGGATTCCGTGGTGCTGCTGGAGCAGATCCGGACACTTGATAAAAGAAGGTTAAAGGAAAAAATGGGCACACTCAACAGCAGTGATATGTATAAGGTAGACGAAGCGCTGTCGATCAGCTTCGGCTTAGGAAATGACGAAATCAAAAGACGGGCTACATAACACACCGACAGGTTTATGTTATGGAGCAAAAAACGGGGCTGTTGCATTCTTGCGGCAGCCTCGTTTCATTGGGTGCAGGTTTGAAAATGAGAAGGAAAGGGACAGTTTTTTCAACAAAATATACGCCGGGGCTGTGCGATAATGGGAAGGCAGCGCTGCGGTGCCGTGAAAGGAGACTGTCATGCAGACCGTCTATCTCGATGTACTATTCTGTGTCAACTTCATCATTGACTATCTCATGCTGATCTCCGTCAGAACGGTTCTGTCCCTGCGTGTCAGACGTCTGCGTCTGCTGCTGGCATCTGCTCTGGGAGGGATAGGAGCCTTTGTGCTTCTTCTGCCGCCGCTGCCGTTTGCGGTATCGGTGATCATCAGTCTGTCACAGGCCTGTCTGATGATCGCCGCCGCATTTCTGCCCCTGTCGAAAAGGACTTTCCTGAAAGCGGCGATCCTGCTGTTCGGCATCAGCTTCTGCTTTTGCGGTGCCGTAACAGCCATCCTCACCTTCCTCCGGCCAAAGCACACTCTTGTACGCAACAGCGCTGTCTATATCGGCATTTCACCCCTGCTGCTGATCGCATTGACGCTGTTGTGCTATCTGCTGCTGAGAGGATTCTATGCCCTGATGAACAAGGGCGTCTGCCGGAGCTATCGGTGTGAGGCGGTGATCGACTACCAGGGAAAGACACTCACGGGCAAGGGAATGATTGACACCGGAAACACTCTTCACGAGCCGTTTTCCGGAAAATGTGTGATCGTGGGGAGGGAGGACATATTCCGACCCATGCTGGATGCCGGAAATTATCTGAAAACGACAAATGAACTGCCCGCGGAAAAGGGGGTAAGGCTCATTCCCTTTGATTCCGTCGGGGGCAGTGGACTCATGCCTGCCATTCATCCGGCAGGTATCACTATCAGGACGGAGAAAACAGAATTACAAGTGGACGCATATCTTGCACTGAGTCATCACAAGAGCTTTGCGCAGGACTGTGACCTCATTGTTCCCGCAGAGCTCATTATGAAAGGGAGTTGACAGCTTGGGCGGTTTTTACCACATCTCCAAAAAGGTCTTATCCGGACTGGCAGCGATGAATCTGGCATGGGGCGGCAGAGACGGGGTCCACTACATAAACGGACCCGAAACATTACCTCCGCCGCTGAAAGGGGAGGAAGAGGCGGCAATAATGAAACGGATCTCCGGCGGAGACGAAGCAGCCAGAGAACCGCTTATTACACACAATCTGCGGCTGGTGGTGTATATTGCGAAGAAGTTTGAGTCGCCGTCCGCCAACGTGGAGGACCTGATCTCCATCGGAACGATCGGACTAATCAAGGCGGTGAACACCTTCTGTCCGGACAGAAACATCAAGCTGGCGACATACGCTTCTCGCTGCATTGAAAACGAGATTCTGATGTATTTACGCAAGACCGCACAGCAGAAGAACGAGATCAGCATAGATGAGCCGCTGAACGTGGACTGGGACGGAAATGAGCTGTTGATTTCGGATATTCTGGGGAGTGATGCGGATGTGGTGAACCAGCGTATCGAGCAGGAATCGGAGCAGGCGCAGGTCATGCGGGCGGTGATGAAGCTGAACCATCGGGAGCTATCCATCATGGAACTGCGTTTCGGTCTGAACGGCAAAAAGGCGCATACCCAGAAGCAGGTTGCCGATTTGCTTGGTATTTCCCAATCCTACATTTCCCGTCTGGAGAAAAAGATCATCCGCCGATTAAAGGAAGAGATCGAATCAAAATCATAATGTATCCTCTACCATTCGCGGCGCAGAGCCTGCGTTCCCAATTCGCGCTTCCGCGCACCAGCGCACTATTCAGAATAAACCTACGGTTACAATCCCCGCGGCTGAAAGTTACCTACCGGACTATCTGAGACAATCCTTGCGGCTGTAAGTTACCTACTGTACTATCTGAGAATCCCCGCTTTGCGGGGGTTCAAATTAGAAGGAAATAGGCACGGGTACTTCCGATAGAATAACCGTGCCTGAAAGCTTGAAAGAAATAGCCGTTAAGCGCCCCGTCAAGGGGCGTGTCGGCGGGAGTAGAACCATCACAGCCCTGCTGTGCCGTGCCGGATGTTAGCGACACTGCACCCTCGCCATACCACAAACAGAGTGAGCGTAAGCGAACGACAGCGTGACTACACAGCGGCGGGGCGCCGCGGGGGAAAAAGTGTTTGACAAAATGGTGGGGGTTTGGTATAATGAAGGTAGTGGGTTAAGCTGTGTGCTCCATCTCGGTTGCTCTCGCCGTGTGAAAACAGAGAGTTCTTTTTTTGTCAGATGAGCGGGTGTGGTGAAATTGGCAGACACGCAAGATTTA
>ONEU01000080.1 GCA_900316925.1 uncultured Eubacteriales bacterium | reverse complement strand
TCGTCTCCCCGGTTGTCGGAGGCCGTATCGGTCACAGGCTCGTTCTGATAGCTGCCTGCGGCGGGAATGTGAATCGCTATCTCTACCGGCACGGGGTATACCAGAATCTTTGTCTGTTCGTTCAGGCGTTTTCGGGAGGAAAACAGAGCTAAATTGTCATAGACCCTCATCTTCTTGAGAGACAGGGTGATTACACCGCAGTAGGGGGCCGTGAGATAAAACTCCGAAACATTGTCCTCACGGTGGTTCTTGCCGAGTGCCGAGCCGGTGAACTTGCGTTTGAGCGGCTTCTTATCGTGCGGATAGGACAGCAGCAGCCACACCTTGAAGAGATTGACAGGAATGGGGCTTTTGTTTTCCGCATAAATCTGAACAGGCTTTTCAATGCCTTTGAACACGACAAGCTGTGTCTTTGGGAGGGTGAGTGTCAGGCGGCGTTTCTGTACAAAGGCGAATACCGCCAGCACCGGAATGAGGATGGCACAGCAGATTGCCATGGCCATAACGGCAGGCTGCAGGTACATACCGGCAAAATACCAAAGCAGGATGAGCAGCAGCAGAGCAATGATTTTCTTCATTTGGTGACTCCCATATAAGGTGCAGGCACGGCCTTGACGATCTCATCGAGTGCCTGATAGCGGTTGATGCCGCCCATTTTGGCGGAGGTGCTCAGCTTGATGCGGTGCATCAGGACAAAGGGGAGCTGGGTGAGCACATCGGAGGGGACGACATAGTGACGTCCCTGCAGCCAGGCGTAGGCCTTGGCACACTTCACCAGGGCAATGGTGGCACGGGGACTTGCCCCTCGTTCCAGATAGGGATGGCTTCTGGTGGACGTGACAATGCGCACCAGGTAGTCATAGACCACGTCCTTGATATAAATGTTATGGATCTCCTGCTGCATGGCAAGAAATTCCTCTTTGGTAATGACCGGCTGGATATGCTCCGTGCGGGACTGCCGGCTCACGGAACGTGCGAGTTCCAGCTCACTGTTGAAATCAGGATAGCCCAGAGAGAGCGTGACCATGAAACGGTCGATCTGTGCTTCGGGCAGCGGCTGGGTACCGGTAGTGCCGGAGGGGTTCTGTGTGGCAATGACCAGAAACGGTGAGGGAGCAGGACGTGTCACGCCCTCAACGGATACCTTGCGTTCCTCCATGACCTCCAACAGAGCGGACTGGGTTTTCGGGGAGGTACGGTTGATCTCGTCGGCCAGCAGGATATTGCAGAACACACTGCCTTCCTGGTAGACGAATTTCTCCTGTTCCCGGCGATAGACGGAGAAGCCGGTCAGGTCAGAGGGCATTACATCGGGGGTAAACTGGATGCGCTTGCAATCCAGCCCCATGGCCTTGGAAAAAGCCAGAGCGAGGGTTGTCTTTCCTACACCGGGGATATCCTCGAGCAGTACATGGCCGTCCGCTAAAAAGGCTGTCATAATCTCGGTGGTTTCGGACTGCTTTCCCAGGATAATGCGGTTGATCTCGTTCAGGACGGCGTGAGCGCGGCTGACATTCAATGAAACTTCCAAATTCTCACCTCATTTTAGTCGTTGGTTTTGATAATATCTGCATAGCGGAAGGGAATGACCTTTTGCAGCAGGACAGGGGACAGTTCGATCTGGAAGCCGATCCGTCCGCCGCTGAAAAGGATGGTATCAAATTGTTGGGCGGTGCTGTGGACGGTAGTACGGAAGAGCTTTTTCATGCCGATGGGGGAGCATCCGCCGTGGATATAGCCGGTCAGCCCCAGCAGTTCTTTGGATCTGACCATGGCAACGGACTTTTCGCCGACAAAGGCAGCCGCCTTTTTGAGATCGAGTTCCTCCGCCACCGGCACGAGAAACACATAATGTTCTCCGGATTTCCCTACTGTGACCAGTGTTTTGAACACCCGTTCCGGTTCCTGACCGAGGGTGCGGGCCACCTCCACACCGCTGAGGGCTTCGTCGGCATCATATTCATGCTCCTGATACGAGAGTTTCAGAGCATCGAGCCGTCTCATTGCGTTTGTTTTGTTCTCTTTTGCCATACCATCACCGCTTGTTCTTTCTATGTATAGTATCACCTACATTCTATCATAGCAAACCTGCTTTTTTCAATACCCGGCTTACCAATTTTGCTTTTGTACGGTCTCTTTTCTGAAACCGCTGAGGGAAAGAAAAGAACTGTCCGGATGCGCTGTTACAGGGATGTACGAAGAATGAATAAAATTTTTGTGCGTATTTTTTAAAAAAGATGTGGATTTTTCCAAAAAAATATGTTATGATAAAGGCGAATGTTCAGGCTGTTTTTGCAAGCAGCCGCTGCGTTCCCGATTTACTGCCGTTTTTGAAATTCGGATCATTCATACACTACGATATAAGGGAGTTTTTTATCATGGAAAAAAGATTGATTTTTGTTACATCACCCCCGGCCTGCGGCAAAACCAAGCTGTCCAAAAAACTGGCAACCGAGATTAAGCATATCGTCTATCTGGATAAGGACACACTCATTCCGCTGTCCAAGCAGATTTTTGCCGTGGCAGGAGAAGAATATAACAGAAGCTCCGATTTCTTTGAGAAGGAGATTCGTGACTACGAATATGATGTCATTATGGATCTGGCATTTGAAGCTCTGAAATATGAGGATCTCGTCATGGTCAATGCACCGTTTACCAGGGAAATCCGTGATGACGAATATATCAAGGCTCTGCGGGCAAAGCTCGCTCAGGCAGGCGCTAAGCTGAGCGTCATCTGGATTGTGACGGATCCGGAGGTCTGTCATCAGCGCATGATCGACCGCAATTCCGACCGTGATACCTGGAAGCTGCAGAACTGGGACCAGTATCTCGCTTCCGTGAACTTTACCATTCCGGAGAATCTGCGTGATCCCGAAGACGAAGCAAGCCTCATTCTTTACTATAACTCTACCGATGAGATGGCAGCGGAGTCTTTCGAGAAGCTGATGAGCTACTTCAAGGATTACGATTGATTTTTCTGCTCCGGAAGGTCGGGCTTTTCCGATGATAGATTATTCTCTGCCGTCAATTTCCGCCTTGATGAAAACAGGTTGTTGTGATAGGATATAGTTGATCTGAATCGTGTGTTGTTCATCAGGCAGGAGGTGAGAGTATGTGGGGATGGCTGATGTTTGGAGGAGTTGTTCTGGTAGTTGCTGCTTTGTTGGGTTGGAGAAATGCCAACCATGACTATACAGCCGGCAGCGGCTTGTTCAAGAACAGTGATGACAATCTGGAGAAGGAGAAGCACATGGATGCTTCTGACTTCAACTACTATAATAAGACTGGTAAACAGAAATAACAGACCGAATGCGGCTGTCTGACAGAATCATCTGCCGGACAGCCTTTTTTAGGTCAGGGGGTTGGGATTCCTTCCGCTCTTGTCTGTTTTTGCAGTGGCAGACGACTAAAATTTTTCCGGGTTTAATTAGTCAGTCAGTCGTTGGTAACAAGGGAGCGGC
>ONEU01000123.1 GCA_900316925.1 uncultured Eubacteriales bacterium | reverse complement strand
CTTTTTGAAAGTTGTAGACGAGAATGGATATTCAAATGATAAGGGAGCAAACAGTCGTTGGTGAATTGGGACCGGCAGCTTGCCGGCTGTTTTTTCGGATTATTTGAGTTCTGTTTTCTATCATAATACCCGTGCCTACTTTCTTCTGATGTAATCCCACCAAGTGCGGGGATTATGGTTGTAGGTTTTTCTGAGTAGTTTGCTATCACGATGAACCAGCTGGACAAATGAAGGCTCCGGGGAACCCCCGAAGCCTTTTGTTACATAGTTCAGCCTTCAATCACACGGTTTTTTAGTGTCACAACACGGTGACTGTAGGATGCGCACTCCGCAGAATGCGTGACCTGCAGAATCGTGATACCCTTTTCGTGATTGAGCCTCTGGAACAGCTGCATGATCTCCGTACCGGAAGCAGCGTCCAGGTTACCGGTCGGTTCGTCCGCCAGGATGATCTCCGGTTCCCCGATGACTGCCCTTGCCACGGCAACTCTCTGCTGCTGACCGCCGGACAGCTGTGACGGGTAGGACTTTGTCTTATTCTGCAGTCCCGTGATCTCAAGGATCTCCTGGTACTTTTCACGGTATGCCGACGGATTGCGTCCGCTCATCTCCAGCGGCAGCAGAATATTATCCTCCACCGTGAGATTCGCTGCCAGATTATAGAACTGGAACACAAAACCCATGTTCCGGCAGCGTATCTGCGACAGCTTCCGGTCATTGAGATTGGCAATGTTCTCGCCCGCTACATAAATCTCACCGGAGAAGTCTCTGTCAAGACCGCCGATCAAATACAGCAGGGTCGATTTTCCCGTTCCGGATTCTCCCATCAGCGATACAAAACTGCCCCGCATGATTTCGAGATTGGCTCCCTCCAGTACAACCTGGGCGGTTTCTCCCTTGCCAAAGGTTTTATGGATATTTCTTGCACTGATCACAACATCGTTCGCATTCATATTATTTCCTCCTTCATCAATCTGCACTGGTCTTGATCTCTTCGGCAATATTCATCTTGGAAAGCATACGGATGGGCTTTACGACTACAATCAGCAGGACCACAAATGCTGCTGCGCCGAAAAGCAGTGCATACGGCAGCGGCGTCACCATCGGCACACTCAGATCCAGCATGGTCAATGCCTGATCGAGAATACCGAGGAAGTACATACCAAACAGCAGAGCCGCAATAACAGATATTCCGCTTACAAAGACGGTTTCCAACAGAATGAGCTTTTTGAGCTTGTCCTTGCTCATTGAGGAAGAATAGAACACGGCATACTTTCTTCTGGACTGTTCAAAGCCCATCAGCATATTGCTGGAGGTTCCCATCAGGGAGAGTGCCAGTCCGAGAACGATCACCGCATAGATGATCGTCAGTATTCCCTGCATGGAAGAAGCCATTTCCTCCAAATACTGATCCCTCGTTTTGACCGACATGGGATCATCCGGAAGGGTGGTATGAAGGATACTCAGAATCTCAAGCTCCTTGCCCGGCATCGTTTTGATAAGAATCGTACTGGGCTTATCGTAAAATACATTCTTGTAGGCATTCAGTGACATCAGGATCGTATTACCCATAGAATTGAACGAAGTGCTATCAATCAGGCTCTTGATCCTGTACTTTTTCTCGCTGGGAAGATAATTTTTGACTTTCAGCTTGAGGGTCATTTCGTCACCTGGATTCAGGGAAAGACGGGACGCAAACACCTTATCAACTGCGATCTCGTCATCAGACAGCTCCGCAGGACAGTTCCGGATACCGTTGAAATACTTGAAGCCGCCGTCATTGAATCCCATCACCACGGTATCACGATCTTCGCCGTTGATCTGAGCCTTGTTTTCATAGTAACTGTAGTTGTAAAACAGCATTTCCACATCCTGTACGCCGTCAATATCAGGGATGGCATTCATGTACTGTGAGCCTTCCAATGTAGCGGAGGTAATGATCAGTTCCGACTGGAAATACGGTGAGGACATCATCTGAATGATCGACACCGCCAGGATCAGTACAGCGATCGTAAGTGAAATAGCGGAGAGAATCAGCTGAGACGAGGAGACGCTGCTCTTGGTGGAAGCTATCTCCTTTACAGCGAGCTTGGCCACCGGCATATTCATTTTCGCAAACAGCGCTGCAAGTCCCTTTGAGATCCACGACAGCAGCATCGGGAACAGCAGCACCACGCCGATGGCGGAACAGAACGCTGCCACGATGGTCATCATAAAATCATGGAACATAAAGTACGCACAGATACCCACTGCCAGCAGAATCAAGCCGATTACCGCAAACAGTTTAGACGGCTGATAGGCGGTTTCTTTTGTACCGAAGATAATATCCCTGACAGGGGTGCGGGAAGCCTTGAAAATCGAGAATGCGGAGAACAGACACGGAATCAGGGTGACAGCCAGGATAACTAAGGAAACCGTGAGGAAATTGATGCCGTCAGAACGCTGTTCTCCCTCCATTCCTGCTCCGGCGAACATTTCAAGGACAGTCAGTTCCTTCAAGGGAAGGAAGATCAGACAGCCGATCACACTGCCGCACAGTCCGTAAAAGGCAGTTTCAAGCATCAGGAGCCTGCCAGTGCTTCGGATACTGCCGCCGATACTCCGGAGCATTCCGATCACAGACATTCGTTCGATTACAATATGCTTTGACATGGAAACCACGATGAAGCACACCATCAGAAATACGACAGCGAAGATCAGGTAGTAGATATTCAGCATACTGTTCATGGCGTCGTCGGAATCATCGGAGATGATGGAAGTCACCACATATTCGGGGTGTTTTTTTGTCAGGTTGGAGATGGTGCCTTCCAGCCGTTCATCCGGGACAGCCACATACAAGAAGCCCATCGCATTTTTTCCTGCCCTTATCTCTTTGGCAAGCTCCGGCGTGACAAGCATCGACAGGGGATTCATCTTGAGAAAATGATTGTTCGGCACAACCTTCAGTACCTTGAGGGTGTATTCCTTGCCGTCAGCACCGTAAATCTGAAAATCGTCGCCTTCCTTGACGTTCAGCTGGATTGCCAGGTTAATCGTAATCGTTGCGCCGTCCTTTGTCGGGTAGGCTCCGTCCAGCAGCCTGAGCTTCGCCGCTTTTTCCGTATCAAGTCCCAGCACAAAAATGGAGATCTGATTGACATAGTTGACGAACCGTTCATTCTGGATCGTCTTGCTCACCTTGGAGGATACCACCTCAATGGAGGGGCAATCCGACGGCAGGTCATCCGGTTTGAGATTTACTTCCCCGTTGACATTGGAAACCAGCATCGTCGTGTCACCGAAGGTTGAACGGAAGAAATCACGCAGGCCATTCTGAGAGGTATTGATGCCGGAAATACAGAATAATGCCGCAAATGCCGCAGCTGCCAGTGAGAGGATCATGATGGCAGAACGCAGCTTTTTTTTGAAGACGTTTCGTAATAATAGTTTTGCTCTGATCATGTTATCACCACACCTTTATCCTGTTTTCGGGAGCCACATACATCTTGTCGGTTTCCTTGATGTCGTAGGCATCGTAGAATTTGTCAATAGATGCAAGGACTGCGTTCACGCGGGCCTCACCGGGACTATGGATTTCTGCCATGATCGTGATGACCACATCCGAGATCGTTGTCAGAGAAGCCCACTGTACGGCGACAGCCTCAAAAATCAACCGCAGATTTTCTTTATCATCGGTGGTATTGGCAAGACATTGTACCGCACCCAGATCGGCAAGGTTCTCTGACAGCGTTTGTTCACCGTTTACATGATATACATCCAGCAGCTTATAATGGTCATAATAGTTGATTGCCTTCTCCTGTAATTTCAGGAATTTGTCCCGATCGGTCTTGGACAGCCATTCCGGCTTGAAACGGCCTGTCTCGTTATACTTGAAGCCGTTGGAATCAAAAGCGTGGTGCATTTCGTGTGCAATCACATATCCCAACAGTCCCATATTGGTGTATTCACTTTTTTCCGGGTCAAAGAGCGGTTTGCAGAACATGATCGCGGGAATCGTGACATTATTGAGGCTCGGATTGTAGACCGCATTGACCTGAAGCGCCGACATTCCCCAGGTATCACGGTCCACAGGCTGACCAAGCTTTGCCTTATCCGCCTGCACCTTCCCTTTTTTAATCATCACATGATTGACCAGCGGATTACCTCCCTGTGCGGCGGGAACCAGCTGAAATTCCAGCTTTGCATCCTTGTTGTATCCCATCAAAAACCGGATATTATCCAGCTTTTTCAGGAATTTGTTCTTGGAATCTGCACCAAGCCGTTCGGATTTCTGTATCAGGTCACGACAGGATTCCTTCAGATCATTTGTCAATTTGACGCCCGCAGCTTCTACCTCTTCGGTGAAGTATTCGCGACCAAAAAGCACGCCCAACTCATTCTCTACTACTCTGAACAGGTACGACTTTGCATTTTTATCACGTTCATCCTTGTCTGTTTTGGCAATTTCATTCTGCATGGAGGGCGGCAGGGACTGGCTGTAATCGAACATCAGACAGAGCAGCGCATAATCCTGCAGCATCCGGAGGTTATCCTTCTTGAACAGCTCATTGATCTTTTCCGCCTGTCCCACATCGAACACGATCATGGTTTCCGGTTCATAACCAAACGCCTTCATCAGCCGCTTGGTATCAATATTACTGTACAGCTTTTCAAAATTCTCCGGTGAATAGAGATTATAAATGTTCCTGACATTCATCATGTCCGCGTAATCCATGGACGCTAACATGATCTCATTGATCAGACTCACCGTCTTCCGCACCCTGTTCTTGACTTCTGAAGGTTCCACCTTCATATACTTCAAGGCCCTCTCCAGGTATTCACCCATTGACTCCGGTCCCGCATCCGTCTTGGTGAAGTTTTCCTTCAGATTGCCGCAGGTATACATATTGCATAAAGTCAGACGGTGGATGGAGGTGGTATAATCATCCGGCCTGACGGTAAACTGGAAAAAGGATGATACACCATACTCCTGATACATCACGCCCAGGGCGTCGACCAATTCGTCGGTGGTCTGACAGGCTTCGATCATGCCGACTATCGGCATCAGCACATCGATACCGGCTTTCTCTCTTCCTTCTTCATCATAATACTGCAGATATAACTCACGGATGCACTGTTCAATCGGATCTGTGGTGGACTCATTCTTCACACATTTGTCCACGACATCGGAGGCCATCTTTTTCACCTTATCCTCCATTGATTTCATGGTCCCGTAGCTGTTCTGGTCATAGGGGATCTGACCTTTGGACAGATAATCAAAATTAACGTAGCCGTAGTAGTTCTCACCGATCGTCGGCCGCGTCAGCTCCGCCCGCGGAGTCTGTCTGACGGGCATCACCGGTTCTTCCGCACTACAGGCAGAAAATGATACCGCCGTCAACAGCGCCAGTATTCCCGACAGCCATTTTTTTCGCATACCAAACACCTCTTCCTTTGACATTTTTTGTCACAGTATAGGTTAATGATACCATAGAAAAATATCAGTTTCAATATTTATTATTGAGAGATTTAAACTTTTTTGTCAAATTTTTTCAGTCACAAAACCGTCAAACTGCACAAAACCTCTCACAGACCCTGACGGTCCATGAGAGGTTCCGAAAAATCATGTTGTATTCTGCTTACTGGATCACCACAGACTGACTGAACAATTCTTTGTAGCGTTTGCGGAACAGTTCCTTATCGTATGCAGTGATGTTGCCGTTGGTGGGGTCACCCGTATAGACGAGATCCCCGACCTGGCCCAGCAGTACCATGCAATGCTCGCAGGCATACCAGGTCACGGTCTTACCGTTGGCCTCCCAGCTGGCTGTATAATAGCCCTGTGCCAGATTGATGGTCGTCCACACCAGTACGGGAATATTATTCTCGGTAAAGTGGAACAGATCGTCAAATTCAAAGTTCTTCAGTTCCTTAGCTCTCAGGGAAGAACCCTGCTCGATCAGATATTTGTTGGCAGCCTTTTCGATTGCCGGTGCATAGCAGCCGTAGGAATAGGTGCTTCTCGGCTCACCCGCAAATGCCTCATGGAAATCCGTACTCCAGGCGGGTCCCTTTTCGAGGTAATCGTCAGACAGGGTGCACTTGTCCACACAGAAGTCGTAGAAATTCAGCACCATGGTCAGAGCGGTGATCTCGCAGCCGGTGGGAAGCTCGGGATACTGACAGACCGTGGGGAAGTTCTTGTACAAGGGATCGCGGTTGGCGTAGTCCTGGTTCAGGATATACGCATCATTGGTCACAACAACACGACAGGATGACATCTTGCCGTTGCTGGTGCTGACTGTCACATCCGTTACTCCCATTGCCAGTGCCTTGACGTTGCCATAGTTGTCAACCGTGCAGACATGATCGTTACCGGAAGTAAAGGTGACACCATAGGCAGTTTCTCCGGCATTGGTATAGTAGTACAGCTTGAAGCTCTCGCCCGGACGGACAGCCCGGTTTTTGAGATACAGCATAATGGAGGATGCTCCCTTCTTCACATTGACGGTGCAATAGCCATACTTTCCGTTGGACGTTCTGACAGTAACCGTCGCAGTACCCTCCTGATGGCCGGTAATAATGCCGTTGGCGTCTATGGAGCAGACAGTGGGATTATTGGAGCCATAGGAAAGCTGTGCGCTGTAGGTTTTCTCGGGGAATACCGGCAGCAGCTTCATGGAACCGTCCACAGGAATCTCTACTGATGAGTAATTGAAACTGACAGATGACGGCAGATTTCTCACAGACACCACACACGATGTTTTCACGCCGTTGAAAGCGGTGACAGTCACGGTTGCAGTTCCCAGCCCCTTTGCAGTCAGGTAGCCGTTGCCGTCTTTCGAGGTGACGGTTACTACAGAGGAATCACTGGTGGTAAAATTCCTCATTCTGGAAGCCTGGGACGCATCCACCGAGGACGCCAGCTTTGCTGTCCCTCCTACATTCATCTCCAGAGACGTATGATCCAGCGTAATTGCAGTCGGCGCTGCCTTGACCCAGACCTGTGCATAGGTCTGCACGCCGTTATACAGAGTGCAGGTGATGGTGGTATATCCGGTTTTCTTACCCGTCAGCGTACCATTGGCGCTGACCGTACACACGGATTCATTGCTTGACTGATAGGTAATGGAGCGGGAATGGCTGTTTTCGGGCAGGATGGTTTTCAGACGGAAATTCTCCCCCACACCGATTGCAAACTGTTTCGGCTCTAACGTCACAAGTTCAGGTGCCTTTTTTACCTCAACGGCGCAGGTGGACGTCTTTCCGTTGAGGGTACCGACGGTGACCTGTGCCCTTCCGACGCCTTTGGCGGTCACCACTCCGTTTTCAACCGTAACCACAGAGTTGTCACTGCTCTTCCAATATAATGTATTTTTCGTAGCATCTGCAGGTGCATAGGCAGCCCGCAGCTCAGCGGTCTCCCCCAGTCCCAGGATCATGGAATGCTGATCCAGTGCAATTGAAGTAATCATGCTTTCAACGGTCACCTTGACCGTGTCGCTTTTCTGGTTGGCGGTACGGGCCGTCACCAATGCGGTACCCGGTGCAACCGCACGGATGATACCGTCATTGCTGACCGTTACCACCTTCGGTGTATCGGATGACCAGGTAAGCTCCCGATTGGCAGCGTTTTCCGGCAGAACATCGGTTTTCAGCGCCATTGTAGAGCCTACAGTCAGTAAAACCGATTTATTCACAATATCGACAGACTGAACGGATGGCCTGACAATGACAATGCAGTAAGCCTGCAGGCCGTTGACACTTTCCACAGTCAGATAGGTTTTTCCGGCCTTGTACGCCCTGACCAGGCCATTCTCCACAGAGGCAATGGACGGGTCATTGGATGTCCATTTCACCTCATCATAGATGGTATCCGTAGGATAAACCCTTGAGATGAGCTGCTGGGTCTCACCGGGATCAAGTTCGATTGCCACTCTGCTGATGCTGATCGACTCCGGAGCAAGATATGTCTTTACCTCACAGCAGTCGATGATACTTTTACCGGCCTTGGCGAGAACAGAAGCAACACCCTGTTTCATGGCAGTCACATAGCCATTGGAATCCACCGAGAGGATTTCCGGATCATCCGCCTCGAAGGTAACAAACGAATAGTCATCATCCGATATCGGCAGACGAGTACGGTGATCCACCTGGAGAGTGATACTCTGGTGAGTGAATACAGAGGAATTACTGTCAGCCTTTCCGGCTGCGGCAGCAAGTCCCTCTGTGGCTGCTAATACCTGCGCGGAGCTCACTTGAAGGATGACAAATACTGTCATCAGCATCACAATGATGACCGCGGCATAGAGAGAAAAATGCCTGGTTCTGATTTTCATGTCTGTTCACCGACCCCTCCGAAGAGGGTGACCGGTTATCTCCTTTCTGTTTATAAATCTGCTTATTATTAAGCCCTCCGGCAAAATATTCTGCCGATCATTTCACTACCCTTCCATTATAATAATCTCTCCCCAAAAAGTCAACCTGCACAAGCGTAGGGAAACGGAAATCAATTTTTCCCTGCCAGTTACCCAGGGAAAACCTTTTTCTGGCGAAAAAAAGGTTTTCCCCGGACCCCTTTCCAAAATTCGCTGCGGGACAAGCCTTGCAGCAAGCTGTTGACAAAGAATTTGCATGGGATTTTCCGTCAAGGTTTTTCAAAAATGATTTCCGTCGCGTAGGGACTACGCCGTTAGTGTATAATAATTCCGAAAAAAATAGGCACGGGTACTTTGATAGAAAACGGAACTCAAATAATCTGAAAAAACAGCCAGCAAGCGCCCCGTCAAGGGGCGTGGCGGCGCCGGCAAGCTGCCGGTCCCAATTCACCAACGACTGTTTGCTCCCTT
>ONEU01000085.1 GCA_900316925.1 uncultured Eubacteriales bacterium | reverse complement strand
ATATTCAGGATCACCTGGATACCGATCTGGGCTGAAAGTCCGATGCCCAGCAAAGAACCGAATTTATCCTTTGCCCTCATGGAGATGGTAATGCCTCTCCACACCAGCAGGGCGAAAATACACAGAATGATGGCAGCACCGACAAAGCCCATTTCTTCACAGACAACGGAGAAAACAAAGTCGTTCTGCACTTCGGGGATATAGAGGAACTTCTGGCGGGACTGTCCGAGACCCACGCCGAAGAATCCGCCGGAACCGATGGCATAGAGGGAGTTGCGGGTCTGATAGGTTTTCTGCCAGAGCTCCTCATCCTTATAGGTGAGTGCCTGACCCCAGCCTTCGAGTCTGTCCATCGCATATCCCAGCATCCCGGTGGCAACCAGAACAATGATCGCTATGGCAATGATAGCGCCGATGATGATGAAATAACGCATCTTGACACCGCTGATGAACATCATGGTGGCAACAAGCAGGAAGATAATGACGATGCCGGAATAGTGCGGCTCTTTGAAGAGCAGGAACGCAACCGGGAGGAAAATCACCAGACCGGGCAGCACACCATAACGGAAGGTATCCATTTTCTTAAAGAATTTGGAACCCCAGTGTGCCATAAACAGCACCACTGCGAATTTGGCAATTTCCGAGGACTGGATGGTGACGGCACCGAATCCGATCCAGCGGTGGACGTCCGAGCCTGTGGGCCAGAACAGCGTTGCCACCAGGGCAATGAGCGCAATGACCAGCACGGGGACCGCCAGCTTATGCCAGTGGTGATAATCCAGGTAGGAAAAAATAAACATCACGACGATACCGCCGACGGCGAACATTGCCTGACGGAACAGATAGGTAAAGCTGTTGCCTGTATACTCCAGCGCCGAGGGATAACTGGCCGAGAACATCATAATCAATCCGATGATGACCAGCAGGATCACCAAAAACAGGAAGGTCATATCCAGTCCCAGGCGGACAGAAAAGAGTTTCAGACGTTTTTTGACTTTTTTGGGGATACTGAGCTTCTTCAGGTTCTGCCCCTCCGGATCCGGCGTCGGCGACGGCGTTGGCGAGGGGGCAGGCATAGGCAGTTTTCGAGCCGGTGAGGAATCCATTCTCACTGCCAAACACTTCCTTTCCATAGTCATGCTGGTAGGAGGGGCATGACTGTCAATACTTCAATCAAACAGAGAAGGACGGGATGGTTGCTCCGCCCTTGGCTACCAGCAGGAATGCCAGCGCACCGCAGATCACGGTAAAGATGCTGAACACAACGACGATTTTCACCTCAGACCACCCGCACATCTCAAAATGATGGTGGATGGGGCTCATCTTGAACAGGCGCTTGCCTTTGGTAGCCTTAAAATAGAGCACCTGCAGGATAACGGAAAACATTTCCAGAATATAGGTCAGACCGATGAGGATCAGAATGACGGGCATATCGAGTGCGTATGCCATGGCACACACAAAACCACCTAAATACAGGGAGCCGGTGTCGCCCATGAAAACCTTTGCCGGGTGGAAGTTCCACAGCAGGAAGCCCAAACAGCCGCCTGCCATTGCTGCCGCCATGATGGATACACCCATCTTGCCGATATATCCGGCAATCAGCATGAAGAAGATGGAAGCAAAAAATGTCACAGAGCCGTTGAGTCCGTCGATACCGTCGGTGAGGTTGACGGCGTTGACGATACCCACGATCAGGATCGCAGAGATCGGATAGTAGAAAATTCCGAGATCCACATAACCCGCAAACGGGATGAATGTCTTGGTAGTGCCGCCGAACAGGAAGATGGTCAGCAGATAGGCTCCTGCCACCACAAACTGCAGCAGCAGCTTCTGGATGGCTGTCAAACCGAGGTTGCGCTTTTTCACGGCCTTGATATAGTCATCAATGAAGCCGATCGCACCGAAGGCTGCCGCCATGAACATACCCGAATAGATCTTGGCATTCACCAGCACAAGATCAGCGCCGCTGAAATGGTTATAGAGCACCACGCAGATGCCGCCCACCACAATACTCGCAAAGATAAACATGAAACCGCCCATAATAGGTGTTCCCTGCTTGGAGTTGTGCCACTTGGGGCCTTCATCACGGATGGTCTGTCCGAAATGAATCTTTTTCAGAAACGGCACCAGCCACAAACCGAATAATCCGGCTGCGGCGAAGGCTGTGATTGCCGCAATTACCGTCCACATTCCTGTCATACGATTGTTTCCACCTTTCAATCCCCTGGTTGTTTGCCTTTCTCCCCTGCCGGACGGTCACCGGTTAAAGAAACCGATCACCGACGCCAGCGGGATCCCTGCTGCTAACAGCACCGATGTACACACCAGCACCTCGTACACGGTATACATACTGCTGTCAATCCGCACTCGGCTGAGAATACCGCTGCTGACAATATCAAACACCGTATCATCACCCTGTGAGCTGATGTTCCGGCAGGCAACGTCAGCGGAATAATTCTCACTGGAATAGGTCACCAGTCCCTCTTCGTTTTCGGGAAACTCGGAAGCCGTTTCATAAGCGGTCACCAGCCTGCGGAACCCGCCGGTGCGAAGCTGCTGCAGACTTTCTGCATCCGCCAGCGCCGTGTCGGCGATCACTCCCGCAGATGCCTCCTGCGGACAGGCTGTACAGGAGATCACATAATCCGTGTTCTCCGTATAATCGTCAATACAGGTATTGTAGGAACAGTAGTTCAGAATATCGGAGATCAGCTCGGATATTCTTTCCGCATCCTGACACATCAGCAGGATGAGCCGGGGATATTTTACCGTCTTGATTCTGTTTGTCAACACAAGCACCTCCGATTTCCTGATAGCGGCTCCTTCCGGGCCGTCTCTGTTTTTCTTACATGATCGAATTATTCTGGTTGAATGTCACGGTGACGACGGAATAGGGATCGACCTTCGTATTGGGCTTCAGATCCTGCGACTTCGCATACGAGCCGCCGTCCGACACGCGTGAACCACGGATACACAGATTGAGATGATTCTCCGCTGCAAGCTCATTGACCTCTGCCAGCGAGAGGTTGGAGAAGTCGGGCACCGTGACCTTTTCGATCTTGGTCTCTTCCTCCGTATAGAGGACAACCGTGCCGTCCTTCGGGATCGTCTCATACGCCGGCGGGTTCTGTGCCACTACAACGTCACCCTTGCCGACGACCTCTGCCTTGAGCTTGGAGCTGCTGAGTACCGTCTTGGCGTACTCCACCTCCATGCCCACATACGCATCGGTAGTCGTATCAAGCTCTGCCATCTCGGCATCGGTGTATTTCTTTTCAATGCCCAGATAGGGCAGCGCTTCACTCAGGATATTCCGGAAACACGGACCTGCTACGGCAGAACCGTAATAGTTGATGTCCGGGTCAGGGGTATCGAAATAGCAGATCAGGGCGATCTCGGGGTCATCTGCAGGAGCAATGCCGCAGAAGGAGCCGATATAGTCGTTGGTTTCGTTGCCGTCCTCGTCCACGATCTTCT
>ONEU01000082.1 GCA_900316925.1 uncultured Eubacteriales bacterium | reverse complement strand
CGACATTGCCGGTTTCACAAAAGGGGAGCCTGACAACGAAGTCGGAAACGGCTGGGGCGCTTATGATCTTGGACTCCACGATGCATATCTGATTATAGCGGCAAAGGAAGCCGGATATGATACGCTGATAATGGGGCTGAGAGATGCTGACAAAATCAGGTCTGCATTGTGTATTCCTGAAGATGAGGAAATCCTTTCCGTTATTGCCATCGGAAAACGAGCGGAGGAACCGGTAATGCGTCCAAGAAAGCCAATTGAAGATATTGTAAAATTCTGTTAAGCCAAAGAAGGCGCTGCCTCGGACAGCTTTTCTGCTGTTTGGAGGCAGCGCCTTAGAGGTTTTTATAATTAAAAAAAGTTGAAGAAGGAGTTCTTCTTGTGGATGGCAGCGGGGAACTGGAAGCGGTAATGAGAATATACTCCCTTGCCGGTGCAGACTGGTATTATCATCTCGTAACGCCATTCGCTTATGGCTGAATTGGCTAAAGAACTCTGAACAGGACCGGGACCGGCTTGAATACTCCGGTTTTGAAAACGTAGATTAATTCTGGGCTATGAACGGAACACTGATTCAAAAATACATACAGGGTGGATGATTACTTGCTCTCCAGGTCTTCAGCTCTCACTGACAAAAAGAGTATCCTGCCCTGCCTGTTCAACATCATCCTGCCACATCAGTTCGTTTGTGCTGAGCAATGTGAAAGAACCGCTTCCGTTTTCATAAACCAGGGCTTCAGAATCAGAACCGTCCTCAGCAATAGTGATGATACTGTGTCTGCAATCATCATAGTGAAGGGTATTGCTTTCAAGAGGGGAAGCCGTCATTGTCCAGAGATACATTTCTGTTGCGCCGTTTCCCCAGTTGATCTGGACATGATACAGATCGTCAGAGCTTTTTTCTATGGAAATATAGCCTCGACCTGCGATCTTTTCTGACCAAGTTCCGACCAAGCTGTCCGGCGTATAGCCGAGAAGAGCCATCCCGTCTGCCAAAGCGGTAAAGATACGAGCACTGCCGTTAAGCTTGCTTTCCGCAATGACAGCCACAGTGTATTCACCCGGCTCTGCGTTAAAAGAAGCGGAATCACCCCCGCTGACGGTCGTTTCGTACATCGGTTCATCCGGAAAGGCATTGGAGCCAAGCACACCATGTGTGAAACGGCAGCAGATCTGGCCACCGTCATTCATGCCGGTTGCATCAATGACGATCTGTTCGTTTTCATCGACATTCAAATATCCGAGACCCATGCTGTCCTTTGGACCGCGGTCAGCTGTAACACTGATGCTGTTGTCATCATTAGTGCTGACGCCGAATACGGGCTTCTGCCCGCAACCGGACAACATAAGAACGGCGAGAAAAAGAGGGAGAAGTTTCTTTATAAACATTGCATTTTTACCTGATTTCTTTAAATAATAGAATCTCAAAACGCTGTACTATAGAAGCTTGTCAATGGCTTTTTCCTTGTTCTTAGGCGGCCTGTCACGAGGTCTTTTTGGCTTATCCTCTACTGGCTCTTTTCTGGGTCTGCCACGCTTTTTCGGCTCTGGCCTTGGAGCAGGGATCGAAAGCCCTAAGGCTTCAAGCTCCTCAAACACTCCCACGTTTGTATGTACCCAGCCATCATCATTTGAAGCTGGGGTGTCCTGTGCATCTACCTTTCGCCAGGCAGAGTTCAAATCATCCATCAGCTCGCCATAGGACATGACAGATAACAGTCCTGCATTCCGTGCTTTTTTTATGAGGCGGCAAGTGATGACGGTCGAGATGAAGTTGATGAACTCGGTGCCAATCAGGGAGAAATCTCCCTGGACATTTGTCTTATCCAGACACTCATCACTCTTGTAGCGATTGAAGACAAGCTCCAACAACCAGCGATCATCATAACAGAGATAAGCAGTTTTAGGGTCCAGATCCTGATCAGATTCAAAGACAATAACGCCGAAGACGTCTTTCTTCTTCTCGTACTTCTTTAGCTCAAAGTCATTCTTGTCCTCGCGTCTGGCCAGAAACGCTGCCTCCTCTGCAGCAGCTTTCTGCGCGGATTTGTATGCGTAGAGGAATCTGCCGCCTTTGATCTCTTTCTTCTTATACAGGACATGGTCTCCGATGCCTGTTAGAACGCCTTCAAATGACAGCATGCTGTTATTGCTGATTCTTACGTCATTTCTCTTGATTGGTGTAAGGAAATGAAGGTCCGGGCGCTCGGCCAATTCATTACTGATCTGAGACGGTGGAAAGCCTTTGTCTGCTACAATAATCCCTTTTCGAATGTTGTTGTCACGTATGAAGGCCCTGTATGAGGTGGCATCAATACTGTTGCCCGGAAATACTTCGGCACAGATTGGCTCCATTTCCTCTATATCATATGCATACAGGACAGAAACTTCTCGGCAACCTTTCGTTCTGGCCTTGTAGGAAAATGCAGACAAGTCATTGACGATGCTGCTGTCCTGCTTCAACGTACCGTCAATAGCTACATGATGATCTGCAGCAACTGCCTCGGCGCGCTTATGGTAAAATGCAAGCCTTTTCGGCCCATCCCGGCCAATCCCCTGGAGGAACGCACTGACAGTATTCTCTGACAGACCGATTCCCGGGTAATATTTGCTGATGAAGGTCCGGCGATAGTGTGTAGAAAGACGTTTTGCCGAAACCTCTGGCTTGATTACTCGGAGTGATGCAATGGCCATGATGGTATAGGTATCCTTAGCAGAGTAGACTCCCAGCAGCTCTGAAAACAGATCCTGCGAAACAGACTTGACGAAGGCGCATGCTCCGTATGAGAGCATATCTGCCTCAGCTTTTACCGCACAAGGTACAAGAGGAACATAAACACCATCAACAATATGGCCAACTACTTTTCCATTTTGTGGTTGCGGATTTCCACCGGACACATATTTCACACTGGTGCGTTCACGTACAGGATAACGATGAGGACCATCTTTTCCATTATCTGCGACGATTGTGTTGACGGGACGCGGAACCTTGCGGATCGATTCAGGTACAGCCACAAAAACACCTCCTAAATATAGTACATTATACAACATAACAGTACTATATATCAAGTATTTTCTGGCTGTTTTTTCAAGAAAAATGGAGTAGACTTTGTCTGGTATGACCCCGAAAGTGAGCAATGAATCAGGTTTATTCGGCTTGGAAGCATATGTTTTCGGAGTATCCTGCCATTTTAGACTTGATTCACACTGTTTCTATAGTACAGGAAATTGGGATTCTTTTATT
>ONEU01000083.1 GCA_900316925.1 uncultured Eubacteriales bacterium | reverse complement strand
TATATTTTATAGAATAATATATAAGATATTTGCAATTCTTGATAGAATGCTATGCATACGATTTCGCCAGGCAATCAATATTTTTCTTTTCCGGCAAAAAAACAAGCAAACCTATTGACAAATAATACTACGCATGGTATAGTATGTTGTGAAAGGAGATGATCCCTTGGAAACGCAAATGAAGAAAGGTTTGCTTGATGTCTGTGTGCTGACCGCCATTATGAAAGAGGATTCATACGGCTACAAAATCATCGAAACGATACGCCCCTATATCACAGTTTCCGAATCAACACTCTACCCCATCCTGCGCAGACTCGGCGAAGCCGGTCTTCTGGAAGTCAGACCTGTACCGTATAACGGCAGAATCCGCAAATACTATCACATCACCCGTGCAGGTATTGACAGAATCCATCTATTCCTGAACGAGTGGAATGAAATGATGACGATCTACCGTTTTGTTAACGAGGAGGTTAACAATCAATGAACAAAGAAACATTTTTATCCGAACTTTCCGAAAAACTCAGCAGCTTATCCGAAACAGACAGAAATGAATACCTTGATTATTACGCAGAGCTCATTGACGACAAGCTGGAAGCAGGCATGAGCGAAGAAGAGGCGCTGGAACCGTTGGGAGACGCCGGTGCAGCCGCAGGGGCTATCCTGAAGAGTATCCCCACAGAGATCGACCCGGACATTCCCTACGTTGAGAACCATGCCGTCATTGACTGCACCAACCGCTACCGGATGGATAACGGCAGATATAACTTTACCGTGAAGATCCCCGCCGGCACGAAACTCAAAGATGTCCTGATCGAGGTCACCCGGGACTATCAGGGAACCCCGCTGTTCTGCACAAATCTCAGCTATCTGGATGCCTCAGAGGAATATCAGGCAACCGTCAGACCCGACTATCAATACAACGGCGGCAGCTATTCCTATAACGGCTCGGATTATTATGAACTGATCAGCGAGAAGCCGTCAGAAAACGGAATGGGCATCAGATTATACCTGACCGTGGACGAGAAGCACTACATGGCAACCGATACAGCCCTGAAAAGCACCGTAAAGGGCTGCGGTTACTGGCTGGGAGAATGATAATCTTCTCCGAAAGCAAAAGACCGGACAGCCCGCAGCAGGTTGTCCGGTCTTTCTTGATGTGCGCTGAATCTTTCTGAAAAAAGCGTTTCCCGTCACTTCTACGTCGGGAAACGCTTTTTGTTGCAGCTATCATGGATCGTGAGGAACCGGCCTCAGCCGATGAGCTCCTTGATCTTTGCTTCGGCAGCCATTGCATCTGCCTTGCCACGGCTGTTCTTCATCACAAAGCCGACAATTGCCTTGATTGCCTTCTCCTTGCCGTTCTTATAATCGGCAACGGCGTTCGGATTAGCCTCAACTGCCTTCTGACACAGCTCTGCAAGAGCATTCTCGTCCAGACCGGCCATATCGCTCTCGGAAATCAGTTCGCTCGGCTTCTTGCCTGTCTCCAACATCTTATCCAGCGTGGATTTGGCCAGGTTCATGCGGATCTTGCCGTTGTCAATCAGCTTGATCAGCTCGTTCAGACTCTCGGCAGTCACCTTGATGTCCATAGCTTCCTTTTCGGCCTCGTTCTCCACATAGCGAAAAATCTGACCGATAATGAAGTTGGCGGCGGTTTTAGGGGTCTTGGTGCCTTCAGCGGCCTTCTCGAAGAACTCAGCCACTTTTCTGTATTTCACCAGCAGCTGGGCATCCTTCTCGGGCAGCTCCAGCTCCTCCACATAGCGTTTCAGCTTCTGGGCCGGCAGTTCGGGAAGCTCAGCGGCAATTTCTTCCACACGGCTTCTCGGAACATTGATCGTCACCAGGTCGGGATCACGGAAATAACGATAATCGTTGGCGTCCTCCTTACCTCTCATACCGGAGGTGGTGTTCGTCACATCGTCATAGCGCAGGGTCTCCTGTACTACCTTTTCACCGCTCTCGATCAGGTCTACCTGGCGATTAAATTCATATTCCATCGCCTTGGCAATGAAATTGATCGAGTTCATATTCTTGATCTCCGTCCTGGTGCCCAGCTTCTCGCTGCCAACAGGTCTCACGGAGATGTTCACGTCACAGCGCATGGAGCCTTCCTGCATCTTACAGTCGGACACGCCGATATAGCGCATGATGAGCTGCAGCTTCTCCACATACTCCCGGGCTTCTTCGATAGAGCGGATATCCGGCTCGCTGACGATCTCGATCAGCGGGACGCCGCCCCGGTTATAGTCCACCAGGGTACTGCCGCGGCTGTGCACCAGCTTGCCGGCATCCTCCTCGATATGGATCCGCAGGATACGGATCTTCCTTCCGTTGGAGAGCTCAATATAGCCGTGATTGCACAGCGGCCTGTCAAACTGGGAAATCTGATAGGCTTTGGGCAGATCGGGATAGCAGTAGTTCTTTCTGTCCATCTCGGAAATCTCCGCGATCTCGCAGTTGGTAGCCAGACCGGCCTTGATGGCATACTCCACCACTCGTTTATTCAGCTTCGGCAGCGTACCCGGCAGTCCGATACAGATCGGGCAGCAATGGGTATTAGGCTCTCCGCCGAACTGCGTGGTACAGGAGCAGAAAATTTTTGTATTTGTAGCAAGCTCCACATGGGTTTCAAAGCCTGCAACCAATTCATATTTCATAGCGGTTTCCGTCCTTTCTTGCTCTTACAGCTTCACGCCGAAGTCAGAGGGCTTATAGATCCGGGCGGCATTTTCATACTGCCAGGCCGCGTTGAGAATCTTTGCCTCCTCAAAGGAATTGCCGATGATCTGCATACCGATGGGCATTCCCTTGGCGTCATAACCGCAGGGGACCGAAATACCCGGCAGTCCGGTGATATTGACCGGAACGGTGCAGATATCCGTCAGATACGTCTCCACCGGATCACTCACGGCATGGCCGTTTTCAAAAGCAGTCATAGGCACGGTGGGTGCGAGGATCACATCACAGGAGCGGAACGCATCGGAAAATGCGCTGACAAGCGTACCGCGCAGCTTTTGTGCCTTTTTATAATAAGCGTCGTAATAACCGGAGCTGAGCACATAGGTGCCAAGAAGGATCCTCTTTTTGACCTCTTCGCCGAAACCGGTGCTTCTGGTCTTTTTGATCATATCGTTAACATCGGAATAGCTCTCGGCCTTATAGCCGTAACGGATGCCGTCATAGCGGCCAAGGTTGGAGGATGCCTCCGCACAGGCCAGGATGTAGTACACCGGCAGGGCATATTTAAGGGCGGGAAGATCGAAGAAAACGATCTCGGCGCCCAGGGAACGGTACACCTCCGCAGCCTGTTCCACTGCCTGTCTGACGTCATCACGCACACCGTCAAGGTACTCCCGGGCAATTCCCAGCTTCATCCCCTTGATATCGTTTTTCAGGGTACGGCACACCGGCTCCCCCTGTCTGCCCTGCGAGGTGGAGTCCATCTCGTCGTAGGCGGAGATGGCATCAAAGACGATCGCAGCGTCCTCCACATTCGTGGTGATGGGGCCGATCTGGTCGAAGCTCGAAGCGTAGGCGATCAGGCCGTAACGGGAAACGGCGCCGTAGGTAGGCTTCATTCCCACAATACCGCAGAAGCTGGCCGGCTGACGGATCGAACCGCCGGTGTCGGAGCCAAGTCCGTAGACCGCTAAATGACCGCCGACAGCCGAAGCCACGCCGCCGGAGCTGCCGCCTGCCACATGGTTGACATTATGGGGATTTTTTGCTCCGCCGAAGCAGGAGTTCTCGCAGGAGGAGCCCATGGCGAACTCATCCATATTGGTTTTGCCCAGCAGCACGGCGTTCTGCTGTCTGAGGAGCTTCCACACCGTTGCGTCATAGATGGGCACATAGTTTTCTAATATTTTCGAGCAGCAGGTGGTACGAATGCCGTCGGTGGAAATATTGTCCTTGAGGGTCATCGGAATCCCCTCCAGCAGACCGATACTTTCCCCGCGAGCCAGCTTCTCATCAACCGCAGCAGCGGTTTCCAGAGCGGATTCCGGGGTGGCGGTCACATAGGCATTCAAGCTGCCGTTATCCCTTTCCATTGCATCAAGATAAGCCTGCGTCAGTTCCTGACAGGATATCTCCTTGTTTTCCAGCATTCTATGCAGTCCTGCAATCTTGCTTTCGCTCATTTCTTTCACCTCTGCCGTATTATTTCATAATATTCTTCACCAGGAAACAGCCTTCATCACTGTCCTTGGCATTTGCAAGAATCTTCTCTCTGTCGAGGGAGGGAACAACCACATCCTCCCGGAGGACATTGGACAGATGATTGATATGATCGAAATCCGTTCCCTCATCTGCGGCATTATTGATGGTGTCGGCAAAGGCAATGATCTTGCCCATATCCTCTGTGAGACCGTCAATCTCGTCATCCGCGACAAACAGCTTTGACAAAATGGCGATCTTCATAATCTCTTCCTTGGTTACCATACCGGCTCTCTCCTTTGTTGTTTATTCGGCAAAGCCGCTGCCGATGGAATCGTCATCACTGCCGGCAAAGGCGTCGTCGTCCTTTTTGATCCCGAAATCGGCAAAACCGCTGCCGATGGAATCATCATCACCGGCGGCAAAGGCATCGTCGTCCTTCTTGATGCCGAAGTCCGCAAAACCGCTGCCAAAGCCGTCGTCACTGCCGCCGCCGAATACATCGTCATCCTTCTTGATACCGAAAGCAGCCGCATTGCTGTCGTCATCACTGACGGTGAGTCCTTCCCCACCGGCAAATCCGCCGAACGGATCATCGTCCTTCTTCACGGCCTCTTCGAGAGACGGATCTGTGACCTCCGGTTCATCCTTACCCACGGCAAAGGGATTGTCCGCACCCTTACGGATGAGCTTTTCCAGATTTTCATCGGACTTGATGCTGTCGGCATCCACGGCAAAGGCATCCTCGGGACCCTTTCGCACGAGGTTCTCCAGCTTATCATGCTCCACCACCTGATAGCCGATGTATTCAGGGGCTTTTGCCTCCGGCATCACAACAGGCTTCTCGGGAACATACTGCGGCTTGGGAGCCGGCGGAGGCGGTGCTGCCGTTACGGCAACAGGCTGCTTGTCCTTGCGCTTGGATATCAGGTAGGCAATCACGATGACCACGACCACACCGATAGCCACGGAAGCCGCAATAATCACCACCATCATCCAGTTGAAAGGCTCGCCCTCTTCCTTGGGCTCTTCACTGGGCTTGAGCAGGTCCATCTCGGCGGCTGTCTGCACCGTCAGGCTCACGCTGCGGCTCTCCTTCTGGAACTTATCGGACATTGCCGTTGTTTTCACATGGTACACGCCAAAGGCTGTCGGCTTATAGGTGGCGGTATACTTGCCGCCGCTCTCACGGTTCAGCACGACGGTGAAATCGTTGCCGTCCTTATCGCTGATCGTGGTGGACATCCTGATCGTTTTCAGCAGGTCTTCATCCGTCACGACGCCCTCTCTGTCCTTGAGGGTGACTTCGATGTTGAAGGAGTCACCCAGAGCGATGGCTTCCGGAACGGTCTGCTTGATATAGATCGAGTAAAAGTCAAGCTGTGTGACTTTACAGTTTTCATTGGTCGCATTGCGCAGCTTTATCTTCCAGTCACCCGTCATCGGGTAGATCATTTTAATCAAGGTGTAGGTGCCGGTAGACGTCACCTTCACATGCTCGTCATTATAGATATCAATCTTTTTCCCCTTGGGGTCCGTCACCTGGGGATCAAGCTGCGTGAGCGTGAAGTTACTGCGGATGATGACATTCACATAGAACACGCTGCTGTCCTTGATGTTGATGGTCACGGTGCCGTTGACGATTTCCTTCGGCTCTCCCTCCAGCTGATAGATATCACTGAAGATCTCGGAGGTGATGGCCGGCAGTTCCGCAGAGGTGGAGGTTTCAAAGGTCTGACCGTTGGTCTTGGTGGAGATATTCTCCAGTTCCTTTTTATCCAGCGACTTGTCATAGTTCAGGCCAATGGAGTATACGGGAATCTTCTTCTCATTCAGAGTCTGCAGGGTCGTCTCCATCTCCTTGCGGGAATCAGCTTCCGTCCGGGTGCTGCCGATGAGGTGGGTATTACCGTCGCTGAGCAGCACGATGACCTTTTTACGGCTCTGGTCGGTAGCACGGTACATACTCTGCAGATTCATTGCCTTGGTCAGACCGAGTGCAATGTCCGTATCGCCGTTGGGATCGTACTGGATATCGGCGATCTTCTGTTTCATCCTGTCAAGACTGCTCTTGTTCTTGATACTGGTCAGATCGCTGAAGTCCTTGATCTTTTCCGTGTAGACCACATAGCCCACACTGCACGTCTCATCACAGAGGTCAACAAACAGGTTAAAAGCGTCAAGCGCCACCTTTTTCGGGTCGGAAGTGAGCATGGAGCCGCTGGCATCCAGTACGAACACAACGTCGAGGTTCATTTCCGCTTCCTTCTGGAAGGTATCCGCCTCCGATTCTGCCCGCACGGTCAGGGCCGGTGCTAAACACACCAGCATCATACACAGCAGCACGACCAGGCTGACAATGCTTGTTACTCTCTTTCGCATGATGATTGACCTCCATTTCAATATCTTTTCATTTTTAGGAACAGAGATCAGCGGTACCGGAGCCTTTCTCCGGAGAATCCCGTCTGATCTCCGCAGTTTCCGGGAATCAGCGAATCTTGATATGCACTTCACGGAGCTGCTGTTCCGTAACCTCGGTGGGAGAGCCGAGCAGCAGATCCTGGGCATTGCTGTTCATCGGGAAAGCAATAACCTCACGGATATTCTCTTCCTCTGCCAGCAGCATGAGCATTCTGTCCACGCCCGGTGCCATTCCGGCATGGGGAGGCGCGCCGTATTTGAAGGCGTTGTAGAGAGACTTGAACTTAGCTTTCAGCTCATCCTCGCTGTATCCGGCAATATCAAAGGCCTTGACCATGATATCAAGATCGTGGTTTCTCACAGCGCCGGAGGACAGCTCTACGCCGTTGCAGACAATATCATACTGGTAAGCAAGCACCTCGGTGGGCTCTTTCTCCAGCAGCGCCTGCATACCGCCCTGGGGCATGGAGAAGGGATTATGGGTGAAAATGACCTTGCCGGTCTCCTCATCCAGCTCGTACATGGGGAAGTCGGTGATGAAGCACATCTCAAAGCGGCTCTCGTCGATCAGTCCCAGACGCTTTGCCACCTCGGTACGGATCATACCGGCCAGCTTGGGTGCCATATCCTTGCTGTCAGCGATGAAGTAGATCACATCCCCGGCCTTGGAGCCGTTGATCTCAATGAGCTTCTCTCTGTCGCCCTCCTTGAGGAACTTGTCGATCGGTCCGTCAAAGGTCAGGTCATCCCGTACCTTCACATAGCCCAGACCTTTCATGCCGATGGACAGTGCAAACTCTTCCATGTTCTTGAACCATTTTTTGGACTGAGCAGCGGCAGCCGGTACATTGATGCTGCGAACGGTCTTCTTGCGGAACGGAGCAAAATCCGTCTCCTCAAACATGGAGCTGATATCCTTAATCAGCAGGGGGTTTCTCAGGTCAGGCTTATCCGTACCGTAGGTCACCATAGCCTCCGCAAAAGGAATCCTGCGGAAGGGAGGCTTGGACACCTCTTTATCGGAAAACTTTGTGAATGTCTCATAGAGAATCTCCTCGGCTGCAGCGAACACATCATCCTGCTCGGCAAAAGCCATCTCGAAATCCAGCTGATAGAACTCACCGGGAGAACGGTCAGCACGGGCATCCTCGTCACGGAAGCAGGGTGCGATCTGGAAATAGCGGTCAAAGCCCGACACCATCAGCAGCTGCTTGAAGATCTGGGGAGCCTGGGGCAGCGCATAGAACATTCCCTTATGCTTTCTGCTGGGGATCAGATAGTCTCTGGCGCCCTCCGGAGAGGAGCATGACAGAATCGGAGTCTGAATCTCCAGGAAGCCCATCTCTGTCATCTTCTGGCGCAGGAACGCAATGAGCTGTGAGCGCATGACGATATTGTTATGCACCTTTTTGTTACGCAGATCAAGGAAGCGGTATTTCAGTCTGACATCCTCCTTGACCTCGGTGGAGGTCTGAATCTCAAAGGGCAGGTTCTGCTGCGACTTACCCAGAACAACAATGCTTTCGGAGTGAATCTCCACGGTACCGGTAGCGATCTTGGGGTTCACGGTGTCCTCATCACGCTTGGTCACCTTGCCGCTGACAGTCACGGTACATTCTTTGTTGATGCCCTCGAGCAGCTTATCATCATGCACGACAACCTGTACCACGCCGTAGTGGTCACGGATATCAAGGAACATGACGCCGCCGTGGTCACGGATATTCTCGACCCATCCTGCCACACGAACGCTCTTATCAATGTCGGATTCTCTCAGTTCACCACAGTAGTGGGTGCGGTACTTGTTTTCTCTTAACATCGGTATCTTTCCTTTCACAAGGCAGCGGACAAGCCGTGTGCCTGATAATTGATAATAAAATAAAAAACGGCTTTAACTGTAATATTATACCATTAAAGCCGGACGGTTGCAACAGAAAATTCATATTTTTAACGGAAATCCATGGATGCCGGCAGTTCTCCCCCCTACCCCCTTCCTAAAACCGCTGTATGGGATTGCTGCACCGTGTAGCATCACCGCCGCTCCCTTGTTACCAACGACTG
>ONEU01000205.1 GCA_900316925.1 uncultured Eubacteriales bacterium | reverse complement strand
CACTTTCCCATCTGGTGGCGTATTACGGAAGCGGTCGACAATCTCCTGCGTATGTGAACCAATGATAGGACTGATTCGTTCCTTACCTCCCTTCTCTTTTGTGTGAACGAAATATTCCTGCCCTTTACTTGTGAACAATCTTGTATCCAAATAGATAGAAAGCTTCGTCTTGTCATTTGCAGTTCTATTACCTGTCGGGATGTTCTCGATTCGCCGGATTTCCGTTTCAATCTCTTCCTTGGTCAGCAAATCCTTCCCGCGAATAGTCTGCAATCCTTCCCGCCGCAGACCTGTCCCACAGCAAAAATCTATCAGCTCACGGTTGTTTGTTTTACTGAAGTGACGGTCATCTGCAACATCAAGACGTGATCTTTTTATATCTTCACGTCTTCTCTTCGGTGCTTGGAAGCGGTCTGGGTTGTCTTTTCTGATTTTGAAAAGTTTATTTACAGCTGCCTCCTCTGTCTGGATTGTCCAAGCTGATAATCCCTTGTCAACGCGTTCTTGAAGCCATTCCGACACATAACCTTTTGCTTTTTTTAGCGTTGTGCAATCCGGATGGTGTTCTTTGACCCACCCGACAAAATATTTCACGTGTTTCCAATATGTCTTGTATGTATTGAAGCTGTATATCTTACCAGCGGTTATATCTTTATCATGCTCCCGGCTGTGCATTATGTCCTCCTTCTTGCTGTCGCCGAATGCCTGCATTCCGGTCAGCGCCTCGTATGCCTGCTGGTGCAGATCTTTCTGATATGTTTTATTGCGCCTTCCCATGTCTGTTTTCCTCCCCATCCGTTAAAGCAAAAGCCGCCTCACGCCTTTCAGCGCCTGGCAAAGACACTCTTTTTCATTCTCCGGAAGGAGCGGGTCTTATGTACGACCAGGAAGACACTCTTTTTTTCCTGCTTATGTACGCAGAGTTCCTGTTGGTTCTAAGCGGTAGGTTCCCCATTCGCTCGCAGTTTTGATGACGGTGATTGCAGTATCACCGGATGTCAGCCATCACCTTCGCTGTTGTACAGCCAGCGTTGCTTTCAAAATTCACATCTGTTTTTGCCCATTACCCAGGGACTTCATCCGGGAGCAATCTGTTTTATCTGATTTGCTTATCAGAGATCTCGGTTTTTCCGTCAATTCGGTTGTCCGATCCGTTTCAGCAAGGACCTTTACGGATGAACATGGATTCCTACTATTCCCTTCGCGAAGGCTACTTCGGCGCATTCGGATATCCTGTGGTCGATGCCACATCTGCATCTATTCAAAACACACCATTGTGTGGACATCTCCATATTGTCATATTCGGTGAAAGAGCACCACCAAGATAGAATTGGTATTTCCCCGGATAACGGTTTACCCCGCCATCTGCGATATCGGGATAAACCGTTACATGGCCGTTGAAATTGATAAAAAAAAGACGGGACTGCATTGCACAGTCCCGCTTTTATTTCCGTATCAATCATGATTTGTTCTTATTTTTCTATTGCTATACTATAGCCGCCTTCCCGCGCTCTTATGGAGGATGCAATAATGTGCTCTTCCGTGTGTACTGTCCAGCCGTCATACTGAACCGGAATATCCGCAATGCGTCCTTCCCACAGTGACGCGTCATATTTCCCTGCATTCACATCGTCTAAGACGACATATACAGCCGGGTCGCTCTGTTTCTTAATGTCTGCTATCGTAATCATTACTTTCTCCATCAATGAAATAATTTTCTAATTGTGGAAAAGGAGACGCAAATCTGCGTCCCCCTTTCTTCCGTATCAATCTCTTTCAGTCACAGTTAGTGCCAAGAATATATCTGGCAGCCTTCTCTGCCTGCCCCGAGGCTACTACAATCATGTGCTTATCGCCCTTGATTGCCTGCAGCCAGCTCTGGCAGTACGCTGCTGAGTTGACAATGCTGGATTCTGTACCGATGCCGATTGTCCCCATCAGCGCTGTAGCCCCAACTTCAGCAACCAGTTCCTCACGGCTGTATCGTTCGGACCCGAATACTGACGGCTTCAGGCCTGGCCTGTTCAGCCTATCAGAAGTTCCAGTTGAGTGAATCATCTCGTGGAAAGCTGTGGAGTAATACAGCTCGCAGTGTTCATACTGCCTGATCCCGGGCACATGGATACGATCTTCTGCTGGTGCATAATAGGCCTCATCGTACTTACCGACGTCCCACTTAATACCTGTTCTGCTGACATAATCCTCGATGACCTTTTCGGCCTTTACAATAGGGTCATTGTCAAACAAAGGTTCTTCTGCATGCGGATCTTTGTATCCATCGACCTGCGTGCAATGAAAGACATGGTAGTACCGCAAAACCGGTCTGTTCGTTTTGTGCTCTGTCTCTTCCTTATCAAGATCCTCTGAAGCTGATATATCAGGACTGATTTTTTCTGGCCACTTCCAGAAAACAACAATCTCGCTCTTCGAGCCTTTCCTGACCTGGCAGCCTTTTTTCAGCCACTGGTCATATGTTGCATACGCACCGGAGTGAAGGAGAAGCATGCGGTTCAGAAGGCTGTACTGGTGCCCGGAAACGGCATTGTGAGCCGGGTCGTTGACACGCACCCACGGACGCACCCAGGGAATAATCCCATGTTCCATTTCCGAAAGGATTCTGTCAGTGACTATCTGGTAAACATCCATATCAGTCACCTTCTCCCTCACAGACTTCAGCCACAATTCGGATAGCATCGGATTTCAGATCATACCGGTATACTACCGGGGCAAGCTGAATAGTCGGATCTAGCTGCGTGTTGTTGATGTCTCGCACCATACAAGCCATCTCATGATAATCACAACGAGTGTCGTCTCCGTCCTCTGGAAGGATTAAAATCTCCTGCGTAGAAGACGGAAGGAGGATACAGGACTGAATATTTCGCTGTGTGCAGTAATCCCGAAAAAGATCAGGAAACAACAAAGCGGCAGCTCCGTCGCTACGTCTTTCAGTCGTTGCAACATCCAGTGGCACCTGGAGCCATCCAGCATCTGTCTCATCCAGCCCAAGTGCTTCTGCCATGCTATAGACATGTAATGTTGACCGAGTATTGTCAATTGCCGCCTCCCAGGCTTCGTCCTGAGATATTCCCGCAAAATTCAGAATTTCTTTAGTGACTTTTACGCTTCCGCACTCTTCATTTTCCTTGACGTTGAAAAAAATTCTGAGCATGGCTTCCACATTCAGTACATTCTTTCCAATAATACTATCGTCGTGGAAGTACCGTTGGACGGTAACGTACAGGTTCTTCAAAATATACTCCCGGTCGCTGAGCATTCCCGCATCGACTGCAGGGGTATGTTCAATAGCATCCTGAATACGGCTAACGAATTCTTCGATTGTCTCTCCCTGTGCATAGTACACAACAGGAGAGATATCGGTCCCTGTGACCACACGAATACCGGTGCACGGAACTCCGTTTTTCATGACAGTAACTTCTTCCGCATTGATCCCGTGATTTTCAAGTTCTTTGGTGATGTTTTCAAGGTACATAAGTTTCCCCTTTCCAAGCCCGCATTCGAAACGGGCTTAAAAAAATGTTGCCCGTCCGTATCTGCGGATCGGAAAGTATGAAATTGATACGGTGGCATGGGTTCAAGATGATTACTGCCATGCCCGACAGGATGCTTTTCGCATTGGCTACTGCATTCCCGCCCAAGGATTAAAAAATGAAACCCAAGTGCACCGCAGAAATATTTTGCGGTGCCGCACCGGGCCTGGTTGGCTGTTTTAACACGCCCGGTCGTGCTCGATATTACCCATTCGTATCATGACTTAGTTTCTACGCCCATGTCGTTGTCACACCATGCACGCAGCTCTCTGTTGTGACTGCAGTAGTCAGCCCACTCAGCGGAATTATAAAAGCTTGGT
>ONEU01000087.1 GCA_900316925.1 uncultured Eubacteriales bacterium | reverse complement strand
TACGGGGAGTCTATGCAAGCTTCTTTGATATCATTTTACGGTTAGGTAAAGGAATCTCACGAAAATCACCCGACACCCCCGAAAGCGAAGCGGTGGTTTCTACAGTTTCATGTGATAATAGTCTCAAACGCGGTACTCTCCGGGGTACCGCGTTTTTTGGGCGCAAAAAACCGCACAGTCAGGCAGGCTGTGCGGTTTGGTTTCAGTAGGGGGTATGCAGGAGCTGTCTGGCACGGCTGAGCTGTTCCTCGGTGGGCACGGGGACGCCCGTCAGCGGATAGGGTATCTCTAACTCCGCCCATTTCAGGGTGCCCAGGGTGTGATAGGGGAGCACCTCCACCCGTTCCACGGTTTTCAGCGTCCCGATAAATTCCTGCATGGTGCGGAGATCGGCTTCATCGTCGGTCAGCCCCGGCACCAGAACGTGTCTGATCCACATTTTTTTGCCGTGCTCCGACAGGTACTCCGCCATCCGCAGAATATTACGGTTATCCACACCGGTCAGCGCCTTGTGTCCTGCCGGGTCCATCAGCTTGAGGTCCAGCAGGAAGAGGTCCGTGACCTCCATCAGACGATCAAAACGCTCCAGATACGCCGGCTCCTCCCGGAAGGGCTCTCCGGCGGTGTCAAGGGCGGTATGAATCTGCCGTTCCTTCGCCAGTCGGAACAGCTCCGTCACAAATTCCGGCTGTAACAGCGGTTCTCCGCCGCTCACCGTCAGCCCGCCGTTATTCTTCCAATAGGGCTTGTATTTCACGGCCTGCCGGAACAGCTCTCCGGCCGTCCGTTCCGTGCCCGGCTTGCACCAGGTGTCGGGATTGTGACAGTATTGACAGCGCATCCGGCAGCCGCTCAGGAAGATGACGAACCGTACTCCCGGTCCGTCTACCAGTCCGAAGGTCTCCAGGGAGTGCACTCTCCCGGTAATATCGGTATGTTCCATCTTACAGCGTCTTGTGGCAGGTTCTGGCAATGACGTCCAGCTGCTGCTCACGGGTCAGGTCAATGAACTTGACCGCATAGCCCGATACACGGATGGTAAAGTTTGCATATTCCTCTTTTTCGGGGTGCTCCATCGCGTCAATGAGCTTCTCCGTTCCGAAGACATTGACATTCAGGTGGTGTGCGCCCTGATCGAAATAGCCGTCCATCACCTGCACCAGATTGACGATACGCTCCTGCTGCTCATGTCCCAGGGCGTCGGGGCTGATGGTCTGGGTATTGGAGATGCCGTCCAGCGCCCAGTGATAGGGGAGCTTAGCCACCGAATTGAGGGAAGCCAGCAGACCGTTCTGTTCTGCACCGTAGCTGGGGTTGGCACCGGGAGCCAGGGGCGCACCGGCACGGCGGCCGTCGGGCATATTGCCGGTAGCCTTGCCGTAGACCACGTTGGAGGTGATGGTCAGGATGGAGGTGGTGGGCTCGGAATGACGGTAGGTGTGGTGCTTTTTGATCTTCTCGAGGAAGGTGCGCAGCAGCCATACGGCGATATCGTCGGCACGGTCATCGTCGTTGCCGTAGCGGGGGAAGTCGCCTTCGGTAGAGAAATCCACGCAGATACCGTCGTCGTCACGGATAGCCCGGACCCTGGCGTACTTGATGGCGCTGAGGGAATCCACCACATGGGAGAAGCCTGCAATGCCGGTGGCAAAGGTACGGCGCACATCGGTGTCGATCAGAGCCATTTCGGCGGCTTCATAGTAGTATTTGTCGTGCATATAGTGAATGAGGTTGAGGGTGTTGACATAAAGGCCGGCAAGCCAGTCCATCATGTCCTCATAGCGCTCAATGACCTCGTAGTAGTCGAGGTATTCGGAGGTAATCTTCCGGTAGGCAGGGGCTACCTGTTCACGGCTCTTGGCATCCACACCGCCGTTGAGCGCATAGAGCAGGCACTTGGCAAGGTTGGCTCTGGCGCCGAAGAACTGCATCTCCTTACCGGTCTGGGTAGCCGAGACACAGCAGCAGATGGAGTAGTCATCCCCCCATACGGGCTTCATCACATCGTCATTCTCGTACTGTACGGAGCTGGTGTTGATGGAAATCTTGGCGGCGTATTTCTTGAAGGCGTCCGGCAGAGCGGAGGAATAGAGCACCGTCAGATTCGGTTCAGGGGAGGGTCCCATGTTCTCGAGGGTATGGAGGAAACGGAAGTCGTTCTTGGTGACCATAGATCTGCCGTCACAGCCGATACCTGCCATTTCCAGCGTCGCCCAGACGGGATCGCCGGAGAAGAGCTGGTTGTAGGAGGGGATCCTGGCAAACTTCACGATACGGCACTTCATCACAAAGTGGTCAATCAGCTCCTGGGCTTCCTGTTCGGTGAGGATGCCCCTGTCGAGGTCCCGCTGGATGTAGATATCCAGGAAGGTGGACACTCTGCCCACGCTCATGGCGGCGCCGTTTTGTGTCTTGATGGCGGCAAGATAGCCGAAATAGAGCCATTGGACAGCTTCACGGGCGTTGACGGCGGGTCCGGAGATATCAAAGCCGTAGATGGCGGCCATTTCCTTCATGCCGTTGAGAGCCCTGATCTGCTTGGCAAGCTCCTCCCGCAGACGGATGACATCATCTGTCATGGTACCGTCGCCGCAGTTGCGCAGATCCTTCTTCTTTTCCTCGATCAGTCTGTCGATACCGTACAGTGCCACACGGCGGTAGTCGCCCACAATGCGTCCTCTGCCGTAGGTATCCGGCAGTCCGGTGATGATCCGGTTATGGCGCACTGCCTTCATCTCGGGTGTATAGGCGTCAAACACCCCCTGGTTATGGGTGGTGGTATATTCGTTGAAAATCCTGTGCAGTTCGTCATCGGGCTGATAGCCGTAGGTCTGGCAGGCCTGTTCCGCCATCTTGATGCCGCCGAAGGGCATGAAGGCACGTTTCAGGGGCTTGTCTGTCTGCAAGCCGACCACCTTCTCCAGCTCCTTCTGTTCGCTGATATATCCTGCACCGTAGGACGTCAGCCCGGAAACCACCTTGGTCTCCATATCGAGCACACCGCCCTTGGCTCGTTCTTCCTTCTGCAGCTGCTGCACCACGCTCCAGAGTGTTTTGGTGGCCTCTGTGGGGCCTTCCAGGAAAGATTCGTCACCGTCATAGGGACGGTAGTTTTTCTGGATGAAATCCCTGACGTTGATCTCGATCTTCCAGATGCGGCCGTCAAAGCCTTCCCATGCTTGAATCGGATGATTACTCATGGCAGCACATTCCCCTCTCAAAGTAAAGTCTATCGTTGTACCGGCGCCGACACAACGCCGATGATGTATCCTGTTTTAATGATATAGCGGTTTAAGGCTTTTGTCAACCTTTTTGCCGGAGAGCGCCGGGATAATCGTTTGAATCCACAAAAACCGATAATAATTCTTGTTTTATATGTCTACTTTTCAACCGTCCGCCCCCAAAAAAGCACAATATATAGTATCTCTCAACAAAAACCAACCAATACCTTGTATCACCTCGGCGGCGCAGAGCCTGCGCTCCCGATACGCGCTTCCGTGCGCGCGCGGGAAACTGCCCTTTTCTATTCGCACAATCTCGCGCGCCAGCGCACTATTCAGAAAAAACCTACGGCTACAACCTCCCGCGTTTGTAAGGATTCCGAT
>ONEU01000183.1 GCA_900316925.1 uncultured Eubacteriales bacterium | reverse complement strand
ACCGACTCCGATGAACCGTCGTCCCGGACGGATTCCGATGCATCCGTGACCGACTCCGATGAACCGTCGTCCCGGACGGATTCCGATACAATGCCGTTGGTGACAGCCGTATCCGTGGCGGGCTGTCCCCCGGAAGCGATCAACGGCAGTAATGCCATAGCAAGAAAAGCGGCGGCAGCGGTAAAGATCAGCTTTTTCATAGTTCCTCCTGTGATGTGCGTCTGTGTTGGTTCCATAATAGTTATTCGTAATGCATCTCTGATATGCGCCACCCCCATTGACTGATCATATTTCAATGTCCGACGCAGGCTCTGCGCCGGAAAATTGCTTGACAGTAGGGGGAAAAAGGACTAAAATGTTAGTGTGTATACTTGGGTGTATGCGTGTCAATTTGCGGAAACGAGGAATGAATATGACAGTGGAAAAAGATGTGCTCCGGGAGCACTTGAAGGATCTTTGTGACGAATATCGCCGGCATAACGGCTTCAACAGTCAGGATTACCAGACCTACGGCGTGAAACGGGGTCTGAGAAATCCCGACGGTACGGGCGTGATGGCCGGTCTGACCAATATCTGTAATGTTCACGGCTTTATGATGGACGACGGTGTGCGGGTGCCCGATCAGGGTAAGCTTACCTACCGCGGTATTGATGTGAACGATATTATTACCGCCTGCATGAACGAAAACCGCTTTGGCTATGAGGAGACCGCTTGGCTGCTGCTCTTCGGCTCCCTGCCGACTGCGGCTCAGCTTGCAAGATTCAAGAATACTCTCGGCAGTATGCGGGAGCTTCCCGATAATTTCGTGGAGGATATGATTATGAAATCTCCCTCCAAGGATATTATGAATAAGATGGCGCGCTCGGTGCTCGCTCTCTACTCCTTTGACGACGATCCCGATGATACTTCTCTTGATAATATCATGCGGCAGTCTATTCAACTGCTGGCGTCCCTCCCTACCATTATGACCTACGCTTATCAGGTGAAAAAACGTGCGTTCGATCGTGAGAGTATGTTCTTCCATCCCGTTGACCTGACCCTCTCCACAAGCGAATCGATCCTCCGGGCACTGCGCCCCGATATGAAATTTACCGACTCCGAAGCAAAGCTCCTCGATCTTTGTATGATCCTCCATGCGGAACATGGCGGCGGTAATAACTCCACCTTCTCGGCAAGGGTGCTCTCGTCCTCGGGAACGGATACCTATGCTACGGTTTCGGCTGCTATCGGTTCGCTGAAAGGCCCCCGTCACGGCGGTGCGAACCTGCGCGTCCGTAAAATGATGGAGGAACTCAAGGAGGCTGTCAACGACTGGAGCGATGAACAGGAGGTCTATGACTATCTGGCTTCTCTCATCCGCAAGGAACGGGGAGACGGTTCCGGTCTGATCTACGGCTTCGGCCATGCCATCTATACCCTGTCCGATCCCCGCGCGGTTATCCTCAAGCAGGCCGCCGGTAAGCTGGCAGAGGAAAAATATATGACTGCCGAATTTGATCTCTACAAGCTGGTGGAGAGACTGACTCCCCGTGTGATGGCCGAGGTGAAGGGAACATCCAAGGTGATCTGCGCCAATGTGGATTTCTTCTCCGGTTTCATCTATGATATGCTGGGAATCCCCGGCGATCTGTTTACCCCGCTGTTTGCGGTATCAAGAATTGCCGGCTGGTGTGCTCACCGTATTGAAGAGGTGACCTACGGCGGCAGAATTATTCGCCCCGCCTATCGTGCAATGGCGACGGCAAAACGCTATGTGCCTATCGGTGAACGCCAGGCATGAAATTGATGATGCATAAAGGAGTGCTGACTGATGAAATTAAAAAAGCTGTGGATTCCCGCACTGCTGCTGACGATAGTCGGCGGCGCTGTGAAACTCTGCGATACCTTCTTTAACGTGAACGGCGACGGCTTTTTCCTGTCCACAGATGTTTGTAACGGTATCTTTACCGGCGCATTTTTGCTGCTGTTTGTGATCGGCTATATTCTCAGTATCGCCGACAGAAAAAAACGATTTAACGCTCAGGTGCAGAAGGATTTCCTCTGCGGTGTGTTCGGGTTCATTGCCTCGGTGATGATCATCGCAACCGGCGTTGTGACAATGCTCGCTCTCGACAGCTCCAAGATCGCCGAGTGTATCCTCGCTATCGCCGGCGGCGGTATCCTGCTGTATGAATCCTGTATTTCCTTTACCGGCCAGAACGGTATGAAACGGATTCCTGTGGCCGGTCTGCTCCTGCCTGTGTGGGGCTGTATGCGCTTTATCTCCATGTTTTCCGTCTATACCCAGACCTCTCTCCACGCTACCGAACTGTTTGATTTCGTGGCACTGGCTTTCCTGGTGATGTTCCTGTTCTACCAGTCCATGTTCTTCGCCGGGGTCAACAACTCCAATGCGGTGAGAAAATCCGCCGTTTACGGTACCGTCTATATCATGCTCAGCCTTGTGGTCTGCATTGATCTGTTTATCAAGATGTTCTCCCCCGTGCAGGCTCCTGCCAATATCGATACACAGACGGTTACTCCCAGCCTGATTAACATTATGACATACGTCGGCGATCTGGCAATGTGTCTGTATGCGTTCTTCTTCGTCAAGGATGTTCTCAAGGCCGCTCAGAATACCCTCACCGACAAGGATGACGATGACGAAAACGATGCACCGCTGATGGCTGCCGGTGATAAGAAGAGTGAACCCGTGAAAACAGAGGAGTCCGTGGAGACTTTCCGTCCGGCTGAGGAACCCAAAACGCCTGAAGTTCCCCAGGAACCGGAAATCGCAGCAAAACCGATGACCTTTGAGGAGGTTTCCAAGATGGAGCTCTCCGAACCGGTGTCGGATATTGGTGCCGCTTCCGTGGATACACCCCCGGTGAAGGCTGAACCGACAGTGAAACCGGAACAGCCTGCTCCGAAGAAGCCTGCCAAGACAGAGGCTCCTGCTCCGAAGAAGCCTGTAAAGACAGAGACTCCTGCTCCGAAGAAGCCTGTAAAGACAGAGACTTCCGCACCGAAGCCGACTGCGCCGAAAAAACCGGCGTCAGCACCCGTTGAAGCAGGACAGAACGGTGAGGATACCTATGCCGAGCTGATGCAGATGCTCGACGATCTGACCGACAATTAAACAGCAGACTGCAATTGGCCGCAGCTTCCGGAAACGGTTGCTGCGGCTTTCATATTTCCGGAGACGGGTGCATAGAATGCGTTAAGAATGCCGGAAACGGAATACTTTGGCGGAAAAGAGTGAGGCGGTCAACATGAAACGGGAGAATACACGGAACGGACAGTCGTGGGGAAAGACGGTCAGGGCGGTTCTGACGGGAACGGGTGTGGGAGCTGCGGCCGCGGTACTGCTGCTGATGGTGACAGCTGCCGTGATTGTGAAATCGGGAAAGGTGCCTGTGTCGGCGGTCATTCCTGCCGCGGTAACTGCAGCGGCAGCCGGGGCTTTTATCGGCGGATACATCACCGGCAGGCTTCACCGTTCCAAGGGGATGGCGTTGGGGGCGGCGTGCGGTGTGGTGCTGTTTCTGCTCATGCTGGCAGCGGGAGCTTCCTTCGGCGGTACTGCCGGTCTTTCTTCCCTGTGGCGGTTACTGCTGACAGCGGCATCCGGTGCCGTCGGCGGTGTTCTGGGGGTCAACCGCCGCCGCAAAAGACGAAGATAGTAGGAGTAACATCGGCGCGGAGCCGGCAAGCTGCCGGTCCATATTACTATCTACTGCCGGCAGGCTGTCGGTCCCGTATTACCATCTACTGCCGGCAGGCTGTCGGTCCCGTATTACCATCTACTGCCGACAAGCTGCCGGTCCCGTATTACTATCTACTGATTGACTATACAATCCCGAAAGAATTGTAGTCGTCTACAACTGCAAAGCAGCAGGCACGGGTACTTTGATAGAAAACAGAACCTGAAAATACTGAAAGAACAGCCGGTAAGCGCCCCTCCCAAGGGGCGTGGCGGCGGAGGTAGAAAATACACAGCCCTGCTGTGCCGTGCCGGATGTCAGCGACACAGCAGTTTCGCCTTACCACAAACAGAGTGAGCGTAAGCGAACGACAGCGTGATCGGGAGCGCAGGCTCTGCGCCGAAGCAAAAAATGGGTTGAATTTGTGGGAAGGATATGGTATGATAAGGGTGTATCATATCAACTGCTGCGGCCGGATGGAAAGTCCGGAGGATCGGCGGTTCGGAAAGGGTGATTTTAATGAAGGCAACAAAGCACATCAAAACGCTGAACAATGCAAACCTGAAGGAATCAGCAGCAAAGGGCGGCTGCGGCGAGTGCCAGGCTTCCTGCCAGTCAGCCTGCAAGACCTCCTGCACCGTTGCTAACCAGAAGTGCGAGAGAGAATAAGAAAATACCATCAGGATTCAGGTAAAGGGCGGATGTGGAATCCGCCCCTTATGCTGTATCAGCAAGGAGTGCCAATATGATACATAAGTATAAACTCAACGGATATAACCTCTGCCTGGATGTCCATAGCGGTGCGGTACACGTTCTGGATGATATCGCCTATGATGTCCTCGACTGCTGTGATGAAAATATGACGGAGCAGGTGCCTGAGCGTGTGTTTCAGAAGCTCGGTCAGACATACGGGCGTGAAGAACTGGAGGAAACATACGCCGCTCTCTATGAACTCTATCAGGCAGGCCAGCTCTTTTCTAAGGACGATTATGAGCAGTTCGCCGATCTGATGACCCGCGCACCGATCAAATCCATGTGCCTGAATATCTCCCACGACTGTAACCTGCGCTGTGAATATTGCTTCGCTGCTAAGGGCGACTTCGGTCAGGGACGCTGCCTCATGCCGCTGGAAACTGCCAAAAAGGCAATTGACTTCCTGATCGCTCATTCCGGCAGCAGACACCATCTGGAGGTGGATTTCTTCGGCGGTGAACCGCTGATGAATTTCGATGTCGTGAAACAGACGGTGGAATATGCCCGCAGTATCGAAAAGGAACATAACAAGCTCTTCCGCTTTACCATTACCACCAACGGATTGCTTCTCGATGATGAAAAAACGGCATTTATCAACAAGGAAATGAACAATGTCGTCATGTCGCTCGACGGCCGCAAGGAGGTTAACGATAAACTCCGCGTCACTCCCAACGGTAAGGGCTGCTATGATATCATTGTGCCGAAGTTCCAGAAGCTCGTCGCTTCCCGCGGTGATAAGGATTACTATATCCGCGGTACGTTCACGACATTCAGCAAGGATTTTACCGCCGATGTCATGCACATGAAGGAGCTTGGCTTTGAACAGCTCTCCATTGAACCGGTGGTCTCTGATCCGAAGCTCGATTACTCTATCAAAGAGGATGATCTGCCCAGGGTGTTCCAGGAATACGAGAGATTGGCAAAAACGCTGATCGAAATGAGAAAACGGGGAGAGTATTTCAATTTCTTCCATTTTATGATCGACCTCGACCAGGGTCCCTGTGCTATCAAACGTCTGAGAGGCTGCGGCTGCGGCAATGAATATGTGGCTGTCACCCCCCAGGGCGATATCTATCCCTGCCATCAGTTCGTCGGCGAGGAGGCTTACAAAATGGGTAACCTCCATGACGGTACCTTTGATAATGATATGAAGCTGCGGTTCGCCCGTGCGAATGTCTACTCCAAGGAAAACTGCAAAAACTGCTGGGCAAAATTCTACTGCAGCGGCGGCTGCAATGCCAATAACTATCAGTATGAGGGGGATATCCTCAAATCTCATAAGGTTGGCTGTGAACTGGAAAAGAAACGTCTGGAGTGCGCTATTATGATAAAGGCCGCACTTGCTGACCAGGAAACAGATCAGCCTATGGACTGCGACAGCGGTGACTGCTTTGCCGAGTGCCGATGATGCCTGAAAGGATGTGACTGTATGCCTAATACCAATCAACCAGATGCGCAGCCGATCAGCTTTAATATCTTTGGCGCCTGTGTGTCAAGGGACCTGTTTCCGAAGGATACACCCTACGAGATCCGGCAGTATGTGTCGTTCTCATCGCCGATGTCTGTGTATAAGATCAAGGGTGACCGCACGCTTACGGAAGAGGATCTGGAGGGCGCTCGTGTGGGTTCACGTTTTTCCAGGCGCTGTATGATGCTTGACCATAATAAGACCGGTCTGGACTACCTGTTCCAAAGACCTTCCGACTGGCTGATCCTGGATTTTGCGGATCTCCGTCTGCCCCTGCTGAAATACGGCAACAATAACTATCTCACCCGTACCAATCTCTTTCTGAAAAACAAGGCGCATTTTGAAAAGCTCTTCGGGGAATATGAGACGGTTCCGCGGGTGACGCCGGAAGAGGCAGTGGAATGTGTGGAGTGGTTCGGCCGGCAGATCCTCAAGGTCTATCCGCCGGAGAGAATTATCCTGAACCGCTATGGCATGGTGGAGCAGTATCTGTCGGACGACGGAACCCTGGTGAATTATTCCTATCTGCCGCGTATCCGCCGGATCAACGCCATGCTGAAAAAGGCGAACGATCACTTTGAGGAAATGTGCGGACACCGCTGTTTCACCATCAGGATGCCGAAGGGCATTGTGTCATACGAGAAACACCGCTGGGGAAATTATCCCATGCATTACATTTCATCCTATTATGATTACGCCTATGCGGCGCTGAATCATATTCTCACGACCGGAACGCCTGTGCCGGAGATGCTGCGGGAGCTTTACAGCCAGAAGGCAAAGCTGCAGATCGAAACTGCCTGCCGTCAGAGGGCGGAGGCGGAAAATGAACAGCTTTCGGCAGAAATCCAACGGCTGACAGAGGAAAATGCTGCGCTGAGCCGGTTTGGAGATACCCTGCGTGAGTATGATCTCCGCCGGGAGGAAGTGAGACAGGCAGCGAAGGCTTTCTGTGAGGAACACGGACTGCACCGGGCAGCACTCTGGGGCAGCTATCCCCTGACACCGCATCTGATCGGTCTGCTGCAAAGCGTCGGCGTAACGGTGGACTATGTCATCACCGACCGGAAAAGAGAATATCCCGTACAGACTGTCCCCGTGAAAACCATGCCTCTTCCGCAGACGGATGCCATCATTATCTGCGATGCGGAGACGTATGAAAGGCGTGCCGCTAAGCTTCAGACGAAAACGTCCCTTCCCCTCTACTCCATCAGCTCCTTCCTGCCGGTTTAAGCTCTGCATAGGGTCATCAGGGGGCGCTCTCTTCTTTCCTGAAAGTCTATGCAAATTCTTCGTCAACAACGATATGAAGTCAGTGTTTACCGATTGCTGCAAGGTTTATTCCTCAGCGAATTTTGGAAAGGGGGTCCGGGGGAACCCTTTTTTTCGCCAGAAAAAGGGTTCCCCCGGTAACTGGCAGGTCAAAAATGATTTTCGTATTTTGCGGCAAAAAGCGGTTGACAAATAAAAATGAATATGATATAGTATCATAGTAAAACAAAGCAAAGCAAAGGCTTTCACCTGTAAGGTATCGTCTGTTACGGGTCAATAGGGATAATGCCTGGAGATGGGCTTTTTTCTGCTGTTGATGCACGGACGATGAGAATGGTCCGTGCTTTCTTTTTGTTACTATCTTTATTGGAGGTGCTCAACATTAGCAAGCAGGAACTTCAGATCAACGAGGAGATTCGTGATAAGGAAATCAGAGTAATCGATTCCGAAGGCGGACAGCTTGGAATCATGTCCTCTGCTCAGGCATTGGATATGGCTGCTGCCAAGAATCTTGACCTGGTGAAGATCGCACCGCAGGCCACACCGCCTGTGTGTAAGATCATGGACTATGGCAAATACCGCTTTGAACAGGCAAAGCGTGAAAAGGAAGCAAGGAAAAATCAGCATATTGTCGATATCAAGGAGGTGCGCCTCTCGCTGAATATCGATACGCACGATTTTAATACAAAGCTCAATCATACCCAGCGTTTCATCAAGGGCGGCGATAAGGTAAAGGTATCCATCCGCTTCAGAGGCCGTGAAATGGGACATCCTGAGCTTGGAACCGAGATCATGAAACGATTTGCCGAGTCGTGCCAGGAGTTTGCTGTTGTGGAAAAGCCTGCTAAGCTGGAGGGACGGAGTATGATCATGTTCCTTGCACCGAAAACAAATAAATAAACCGAAAATTAAGGAGGATCTTACCATGCCGAAGATCAAGACACACAGCGGAGCCAAGAAACGCTTTAAGCTCTCTAAGAACGGAAAGGTTATCCGTGCACATGCAAACAAATCCCACATCCTGAACAAGAAGACAACCAAGCGTAAAAGAGGTCTGAGAAAGACCGTTGCTGCCGATAAGACCAATGTTGCAGCAATCAAGCAGCTCATTCCTTATAAATAAGCCGTAGGGGCAGGATGCGACTGAAACATGAAATAAGTATTATCGGAGGTATATAACATGGCACGTGTAAAGGGTGCGTTGGCAACACGCAAAAGAAGAAAAAAGGTACTGAAGCTGGCTAAGGGTTACTGGGGCGCTAAGAGCAAGCACTTCAAGATGGCTAAGGAAGCCGTGATGAAGAGCGGTAACTACGCTTATATCGGCCGTAAGCAGAAGAAGAGAGATTTCAGAAGACTCTGGATCACCCGTATCTCTGCAGGCTGCAAGGCTAACGGCGTGAACTACTCTACCTTTATGAACGGTCTGAAGAAGGCTGGCATCACTCTCAACAGAAAAATGCTGTCTGAGATCGCAATTGCTGATGCAGAGGCTTTCACCGCTCTCGTTGAAAAGGCAAAGGCAGCTCTGTAAGAATCAACCGATGCACTCAAGTCAAGGCTTGGGTGCATTATTTGTATCATCAGCGAAAGGAGGATCAGGATGAAAAACGTGATCCTGATCGGGATGCCCGGGTGCGGGAAAAGTACCGTCGGCGTGGTGCTCGCAAAGATCCTCGGCTTCCGCTTCCTGGATTCGGATATCGTTATCCAGGAGCAGGAGCACCGTCTGCTCAGTGAGATCATTGCGCAGGAGGGACTCGACCGTTTCAACGACATTGAGAACCGTGTCAACAGCTCGCTGGAGATCGAAAAAACCGTCGTGGCAACCGGCGGGAGTGTGGTCTACGGGAGACAAGCAATGGAGCATCTCAAACAGATCGGTGTGGTGGTGTATATCCGCCTGCCCTTTGAGGAGATTGAGGAACGGCTGGGAGATTTCGCACAGCGGGGCGTTTCCATCCGCCGGGAACAGACACTCCGGGAACTGTATGACGAGCGTGTACCGCTTTATGAGCAGTATGCGGATATCATTATTGACGAGCATGATCTGACCGTCTCTAAAACAGCGCTTGCGATCGCCCAGCAGCTCAAGCAGGGCGGACACCGGAACCGGTACACCATCTGACGGCCGATGGTGCTGACAGGCAATGTGACAAACAGACAATTTTCGCAGACCATTGCGGAGAAAGCGGGTGACAGGCAGTATGATTACGAGTAAGGAGCATCCCCTTGTCAAAGAGGTGTCCAGACTGACGGCAGGGGCAAAATACAGACGGGAGCAGCAGTGCTTTGTTTCCGAGGGCGTGCGGCTGTGCAGTGACGGCGCCATGAGCGGTGCCGCTATCAAGGCGTTTTTATACACCGCAGAGGCTGCCCGGAAGTATCCGCAGGAATTTCAGCGGCTCCGGGCGGCTGCGGAAAAATCCGTGGAGCTGGGTCTGCCGCTCTTTGAAAAGCTGTGTGATACCCGTTCGCCCCAGGGGTTCCTGTGTGTGTTCCGGATGCCGGAAAACGGCGGGGAACGTCTGTCTCTCTCGATAAAGGGACGGTACGCCGCGCTGGAACGGGTGCAGGATCCCTCCAATCTGGGGACGATCCTTCGTACTGCCGAGGCACTGGGAGTGGACGGCGTGATTCTCTCTCCGGACTGCTGTGACGTCTATGCACCGAAGGTGGTCAGGGGCAGTATGGGGGCGGTATTCCGGGTGCCGGTGCTCACGGTGCCGGATTTTGGAGGCTTTATCGCCGGACTGACGGAACAGGGGTATCTGACCTGTGCCTCTACGCCCCATGAGGCGGTGGATATCGAACAGGTGGATTTCTCTTCCGGCGGCGTGATGCTCATCGGCAACGAGGGAAACGGTCTGGAGGACGCAACCATCCGTGCCTGCCGTCTGCGGGTGCGGATCAACATGAAGGGCCGTGCGGAGTCGCTCAATGCGGCGGCTGCGGCGGCGATCCTGCTGTATAAGCTGCAGGGACAGGCGTGAAAGGAGGAAGAGTGATGCGTTACTGGGTCTGGCTCCATGCCTGCCTGAACTATCATACCAAGCATCTCCGGCGTATCATGGAGGTCTTCTCCACCGCCGGGCAGCTCTTTCAGGCGGATGAATATACCATCCGCCGCAGCGGGCTGTTTACCCAGCGGGAACAGCGGGCTGTCCTGGAGAAAAATCTTCAGAAAGCCGACAGGATCATCGAACGCTGCCGTGAGTTGGGCTATCGGATCGTGACCATCGGGGAGCAGGAGTATCCCGCCGAGCTGAAAAAGATCGCAGAGCCTCCCACGGTGCTGTTCTATCAGGGTAATTATGAACTGGCGAATCAGAAGAGCGTGGCCATTGTCGGCACCAGGGAACCATCCGCTTCCGGCAGGAACACGGCATTTGAATTTGGCTACCGTCTGGCGGAAAAAGGCTTTGTGATCGTGAGCGGCGGGGCAGAGGGCATTGATTCCCACGCACACAAGGGTGCGCTGCAAAGCGGCGGGACAACTATCGGGGTGCTCGGCGGCGGTCTGAACCACCGTTACCTGCCGAAGAACCGTTCCCTGCGGGAGGAGATCGCTCAATACGGTCTGCTGCTGTCGGAATACCCGCCGGATATGGAGCCTACTTCCTACACCTTCCCACGCCGCAACCGGATCATCTCCGCTCTTGCCGCCTGCACGGTCGTGGTGGAGGCAGGATTGAGCAGCGGCTCCCTCATCACCGCCAGTACGGCCCGGGAACAGGGAAAGCCGTTATTTGCGGTGCCCGGAGACGTGTACAATTACGCTTCTGCCGGCACGAATGCGCTGTTGGTGGAGGGTGCCCGCGCCGTGGTGAGCTACATGGATGTGCTCAATAAGCTGCAGCAGACGCCCCGTCTGGAAGAGGAACCCGAGATCCGCAGTGAGACGATCGACTGGCTCAGAAACGAGGGAAAGCGTCAGCACCAGGAGGGGGCATTGCCGGAGAGGGGGATTCCGATTCTGCAGACGATCAATTGGGAGGAAGCCGCCCCGAAACCGATGCCGGAAGAGCAATCCGAGCCTGAACCGATGGTGAAGCCGGAAGAGCAATCCGAGCCTGAACCGGAAGTGAAACCGGAAGAGCAATCCGAACCTGAATCGATGGTGAAGCCGGAAGAGCAATCCGAACCTGAACCGATGGTGAAGCCGGAAGAGCAATCCGAACCTGAATCGGAAGTGAAACCGGAAGAGGACTCCGAACCGAAGCCGACGACAGCCGCGCGTACCGGAATGAGCTATGCGGAAATGATGAGCCGGATGCAGCAGACCATGCAGTCGGAAGAGGTCGAAAAGCGCCGCAGAGAGATTCTCCGGGAGCTTGAACAGGAGGAAAAGCAGCAGCGGTCTTCCCGGAAACAGACCGCCCCTTCCGGGGATGATCTGACGGAGGAAAAACCTGTGAAGAAGAAAAACACTTCGACAGGAAAGAGACGTTCATCGACCAAAAAGCTGTTCAATATGAACGAAAAAAGCGCCCCGGATGACAAAAACGAAGAAAAAGATAATGATTTTTTGAAAAACATGTTGACAGAAAACGCTTTGTCGGTGTATCATACAATTTCAGATAAACCAATTTATGTAGATTTACTAAAGGAATCCGTCCATTTGGAGATCAGTCAGGTGCTCTCGGCTCTGACGGAGCTGGAACTGATGGGACTTATCCGTCCGCTGCCAAACGGAAGGTATGTCAGGAAATAAGGATTCGGGGAGGCTGAGTATGTCAAAGCTTGTCATCGTAGAGTCGCCTGCCAAGGCAAAGACCATTAAGAAATATCTGGGCCCCGGTTATGAGGTTGTGGCATCCATGGGTCACATCAGAGATCTCAACCCTAACCGTCTGAGCGTGGATATCAAGAAAAAATTCACACCGAAATATGAGCTGATCAAGGGGAAGGAAAAACTGGCCGACGAGCTGGTGAAGCTCGCTAAAAAAAGCGAAGACGTCTATCTCGCAACCGACCCCGATCGTGAGGGAGAGGCAATTTCCTGGCACCTGGCCTATCTGCTGGGACTCGATCTGAACGACAGCAATCGTGTGACCTTCAATGAGATTACCAAAACCGGCGTGCAGACCGGTATGGGCGCACCGAGAAGGATCGACATTGATCTGGTGAACGCCCAGCAGGCCAGAAGGATCCTCGACCGTCTTGTGGGCTATAAGCTCAGTCCCTTCCTGTCGCAGAAGATCCGCAAGGGACTTTCTGCCGGCAGAGTGCAGTCGGTGGCTGTGAGGATCATCGTGGACAGAGAAGAGAAGATCAGAGCCTTCAAGCCGGAGGAATACTGGAGCATTGATGCCAGATTCATCCCCAAGGGCAGCCGCAAGGTCTTTTCCGCCGCCTTCTACGGCGATGGAAAGGGAAAGATCAAGATCAGCACCGGGGAACAGGCACAGCAGCTTCTGGATGCGATGAAGGACTGCCAGCCCTTTGTGGAAAAGCTCAGTCACGGCACCAGAAAACGTCAGCCTGCTCCGCCGTTTATTACCTCTACCCTTCAGCAGGAGGCTTCCCGGAAGCTCGGTTTCCAGTCGAAGCGTACCATGAAGGTGGCACAGGAGCTGTATGAAGGTATCGAGATCGAGGGCATGGGCGCTGTCGGTCTTATTACCTACATGAGAACCGACTCCCTGCGTCTTTCCGAGGATGCGCTCAATGCGGCTGAGGAATTTATCCGCAATAAATGGGGCGAGAAGTATCTGCCTGCCAAGGGGCACCGTCACTTCAAATCCCGTTCCAATGCACAGGACGGCCATGAGGCAATCCGTCCTACGATGGTAGACCTGGAGCCCTCCCATATCCGTGCCAGTCTGACCTCCGACCAGTTCAAGCTGTACAAGCTGATCTGGGAGCGTTTTATTGCCTGCCAGATGGCAGAGTGCGTCCAGAAGACCACTCAGGCAGATATCAATGCCGCCGGATATATCTTCAAGGCATCCGGCTATCGGGTGGATTTTGACGGCTATACCGTACTGTATGTGGAGAGCAAGGATACCGATGATGAGGAAAAGGAGTCCGAGCTGCCGCCGCTGGAGAAGAATATGCTCCTGCGGGTGAAGGAGATGCTGCCGAACCAGCATTTCACACAGCCGCCGCCGCGTTATACCGAGGCTTCTCTCATCAAGGCGCTGGAGGAATACGGCATCGGCAGACCGTCCACCTATGCCGCTACCATTTCAACGATCACTTCCCGCGGCTATGTGAAGCGCGAGAGCAAGACGCTGTTCCCGACGGAGCTGGGAGAGGTCACCACCAAGCTGATGGAGGACCGTTTCCCGAAGATCGTGAACGTGAAGTTCACCGCTCAGATGGAGCAGGATCTTGATACCGTTGAAGAGGGACAGTTGGGTTGGGTGGAGCTGCTCACCAACTTCTACGGTGATTTCGACAAGACCCTGAAACAGGCCAAAGAGGATATGAAGGGCGTGAAGATCGAGCTGGAGGAGGACAAGACCGACCTCATCTGCGATAAATGCGGCAAGCCTATGGTGGTGAAGTTCGGGCGGTACGGCAAATTCATTGCCTGCTCTGGTTATCCCGACTGCAAGAATATCGTGAAGATGATCAACAAGATCGGGATCCCCTGTCCGAAGTGCAGCGGCGAGGTGATCGTCCGTCAGACGAAAAAGGGACGCGATTTCTATGGCTGTTCCAACTACCCGAACTGCGATTTTGTTTCCTGGTACCAGCCTACCCTGGAGAAGTGCCCGCAGTGCGGCAGCGTGCTGTTCAAGAAGAAGGGCAAGACGCCGAAGCTCATCTGTACGGCAGAGGGCTGCGGCTTTGAGCGTGAGGATGATACCGAGGACGCAGTCATCACACAGGAGGCCGTTTCCGCTTCCGATGATAAGACTGCTCCCGCACAGGAGACTTCCGCAGGTTCCGATACAACCGAATCTTAACTCAGCTACGGACATTCCCGGTCAGGGGTGTCCGTTTTTTCATCCCCCTTCAGGAGCGTTTCGCTCTCTGCGGAGAGCGAGTCGGGGGGGACTTTCACGAGAAAGTCCCCCCCGACACCCCCCGAAAGCGGCGGTGTGTCCCTTCATCATCCTCAGCGAATGTTGGAAAGGGGTGCGGGGAAAACCTTTTATCGCCAGAAAAAGGTTTTTATTCAAAAATTGCCCTGCAAGGCTTTACTTCCGTTCAGGGAAATCATTTGTGGAAATCCTAGCCTGAAAGTCTATGCGAAATTTTCGTTAACGACGATGAGCAGTTGGTGTTTATCGATTGCTGCAAGATT
>ONEU01000034.1 GCA_900316925.1 uncultured Eubacteriales bacterium | reverse complement strand
GGAGATCGAGATCGTGCAGCGGCTGCCTACCGTCTCCCGGCTGCTCTCTTCCCGGCTTTCAATGGATGCGGGGGGTGTACTTTCCGGAGCGGAGGATGCAGATACGGGTGTGGGTGATTCTTCCGGCTCCGGGGAGACTGTTTCGGGAACGGAAACTGTCTGGGAAGGCTGCGGGGAAACATCTGCCATGGACGGCTGAGGGGCTTCTGATAACGGCACTTTGGATACCGGTACAGAAGCGCCGCTGTGTGAGATTTCTGCGGGTACCTGGCTGTCGGGTTCCCTGGAGGTGTTGTCAAAGGAGGCTGCGGAGGGCTGTGAGGAATCCTCCGAATGCGCCGGTACGGAAGGACTGTCCGCTTTTGAGGAAGCGGGCTGTGAGGCAACGGACGGCTGTGAAGTTCTCTCTCCTGTCGATGAACGGTTGTCCGACGGTTTCCCTGTCAGAAAGAATGCGACTGCCAGTGCCAGGACAATCACCACCGTGATGATGATGGCGGTATGATGCTGTTTGAACCATGCTTTCATGTATATCCTTCCTCGCTTTGCGACGTTTGACAACAAGGGGCTTTCTATGCGAAAAGCACTTCTGAAGAATCGTTTTCAGAAGTGCTTGACACGATCCGTGTTAATTCTGATGCTTGCGTCCGGCGGTCAGTACAATGACGGCAGCCGAAAGTGCCGTGAATAACAGAACGACAAGACTGCCGCTGTGATCGCCTGTCGGAACGGTATTGGGAATGTTCGGTACCGGACGGCTCTCCTGTGCGGAGCTGCTCTGTACAGACGTCTGTCCGAAGGTGTTCTGTGAAGAATCTTCCGGAACAGAGGATTCTTCTGCGGGAGTTGCTGCCGGGTAGGTCGTCAGGGTAACTGCTGACAGATCCAGCAGGGCGGTTTTGCTGCTGCGGTAACGATACAGAGCCGCAACTGCTGTATATGCCTGGGTGGTGGAAAATGCATTGCTCTCACCGTCAGCATAATGTGAGAAGGTCCTGTCATCCAGACAGAAACTGATAAGACCGTCATAAGCGGTGCTGCCGCTCTTGATGAAGCGTTCATCCGTTTCTGCGTCAATGTTCAGGGCGCAGAGTGCGATCAGAACCTGGGCGCTGCTCTCACAGTCATAGCTGCCGTAGGAGCGGAACTGTCCCTTTTCATTCTGATTCTCTGACAGGAAGGCGAGTGCCTTGTCCACAGCGGCAGTCACAGCTTCATCCTTCCGGTAGTAGGGAGCCAGTGCCTGCAGTACCATCGCGGTCATATCCGCATCGGAACCGTCGTCTACGCCGGACCAGGTGTCGATCGTCCAGCCGCCGTCCTTCTCCTGGGCGGAGAGAAGCGTCTCAATGAGCTTTTCTGTGGTGGTCTGATTCTCGCTGTCGATCTGCGGGATCGGATAGCGGTGACTGTTCAAGGCAATGAGGGCATAGACAGCGCCGTTGATTCCCTGCTGGTTGACAAATTCCATATCCGCAAGAGGCGCCGTGAGATCGTATCCGTAGAAATCAGCAGCATTGATGCCGAGTGACGTCAGCGCAGCGATTACACCCGAATTAACGGTGGAGCGTGTGGCGCTGAGTTGGCTGCTCTTGTTCTGTTCCAGCTGTGCTCTGACACTTTCAACGTATGCTGTACGCACCTTCTCGGTCATCAGATTCATGCCGCAGAGGTTGATGATCTCCCATTCGCTGCCCATTGCGGCGGTGTCCGGTGCAATGCCGCTGTAGGCTTTCACCAGTTCCTCCAAAGAAACGACATTCTTTTTTCTGAGTTCCTCAAAAAGCGTTTCAGCCTCTTCCAATGTGCCGAGATTGGATACCTGCGCCTGCTGTTCCGCAGTAAGGCTGTCGAAAAATGCTCTTGCTTTGGAAATTGCTGAGCCGCTGTTCACCGTGACCGTTCCGATCGACCGGATAAGGCTTTCTGCTTCCTGCACCTGAACATCAGGCAGCTTCTTTTCCTGCTGGACGGACAACCGGTAGATGCTTTCCTGGGCATTGTTGTAATTTGCCTGCATCCAGGCGCTGTTGGCTACTCCGATCACGATCACATCTCCGTCGGAAACGGGGATGTCCATGCCGGCGGGATAAGAGGTACCGGGTTCGGCAGGGGTATAGGTATTGAGATAAACCTTAGCGCGGTAGGCTTTATTGCCGACCTGCGGGATGACCGAGACTGTTTCGTTTCCGTCGTCGATGTTGATGACATAATCATAACGATCTGACTGAAAAGCCTGGTTCAGCTCTCCCCCGTTGAGTGTGAGGGAAACCAGCGAGGTATCGCTGCCTGACCAGTCGTAGCCGATATCGGCACCCCAGGCACAGCTGTATACAAGACGGATGGTATCACCGTTTTCGAGTTTCCCGTTGCTGACGGAAAATGCTGATATGGATTCGTCGGTAACCCAGTCATCCAACAGGAGCATCCATCCTCCCATGGCACCGCCTTTTTCAGCAGTCAGACCATTGACCTCGGTAAGAAAGTCTGTTTCCAGACCTGTTTGTGTACAATGATTGTCTGCGAAGGCTGTTTCCAGTATCGAAGACATGGTACTGGAATCGTCAGCATTCACCCATTCATCAAATAATGTGCCGGTCCACGGTGCTCCGTCCTCCGCGGAGAGCGTGTTATTTTCCGCTATGACACGGATTCTCTTCTGCTTCTCCTCTGCTGAGACGGTTACGGCTGTCATGGAGGTCAGGAGACCACATGATAGCAGAACCGACAAGACCTTTGTTGTTCTTTTCATCTTTGTTCCTCCTTTGTATTCTGAGAGACAGCATTTTCTGTCTGTTTCACGGAAGCGGCCTGTTTCATTTGTTTTCTGCGCCGTTCCCGTTTGAGACGGCTTTTTTCGGCGCTTGAAACAGGCGGCGGTTCTTTCAGTCCGGCAGCCTCCAGGGCTCTTGGCCAGGGCCCAAGCTTTTGTTTGATAAGACACACCTCTCCGCTGCTGAAATCACTCCGTTTAGGGAGTCTCCCCAACCGAGCGGCTTTTTCCTGCAGCAGCAGAATGGCGAATTGCTTTTTGTCCTGTGTGTCCATGGCGGCTTCCCTTCCGTTTGCACATAAAAAATGCTTTCTCTGTTCAAACAAAGAAAGCACAACTGGTTTTCGGGCAACCCAAACAGACGTACCGAAAAAATGCCTCCGATACGACCCATGCGTGAAAACCGGCTGCACTTCTTCTTCGTCCAAGATTGCAATACCAGCTTGATACGGAAGTATTCTGACTTACGGATGACCCGCTTACAGTAATGACGGTTGTTCCGGACTTGCACCGGATTCCCAATTACCTACCGCTCCAATGAGTTTCGCACCGTACCAGCTTCGTATTCAATTCTACCCCTACTATATCAGATTTTCCCTCTCCTGTCAACCCGAGCTCCTTTCTCAGCCAGGGCAACCGCATGAAAAGAAACGAAAAATATGTTATAATTGACCAAAAGGAGTTGGTCAATTATGAAAAAATACTTTGAAGAATT
>ONEU01000092.1 GCA_900316925.1 uncultured Eubacteriales bacterium | reverse complement strand
TGTATTCATGTAGCGCCGTATACGAGACCCGTACGTACGGTGCAATGGGAGGTTGAGGGACAAAGTGTCCCTCAGTCTACCCTATTTACATCATGTTTTTGGAATACTTCCACGCCAGGATACGCATGACGGCGTGATCGATCAGTTTTTCGTCGATGGTTCCGTCATTCACAGCCTCCTTGACCGAACGGACAGCTTCTTCGACCATACTTCCGTCCATGACAAGCATATCATTTCCGGCAAGCACAGCAGCAACGGCAGGATTTTTGCCGTCGGTGTATTTGGTGATGGCCCCCATGGAGAGATCGTCCGTTACAATAATACCGGTAAAACGGAATCTGTCCCGCAGGAGCTTGTGAATATCAGCCGAAAGGGAGGCGGGCTTGGTACTGTCGATGCAGTTGACGATATTGTGGCTCACCATTACCAGATGCGCACCGGCACCGATGCCTGCCTGGAAGGGTATGAAGTCTTTCTTTTCAAATTCCTTGTAATCCCGCTCATCCACCACCATTCCGGTATGGGTGTCAGCATTGCCGCCGTAACCGGGGAAGTGCTTCAGGGTGACCGAAACGCCGTTATCCTGACTGGCTTTCGTGACGGTCGTGACGAAATCAGCGGTGGTCTTGGCATCCTCACCCAAAGAACGGCTGTACATGAAGTCCTTTGGGGAGGTACAGATATCGCAGACAGGAGCAAAGTTGACGTCAATACCGTAGTCCTTGAGCATTTTTGCTTTTTCTTCGGCATCTTTTTTGATGAGATCCAGCCCGCCTTTTTTATACAGGGCTCTGGGTGACTGGAACTCGTGGCTGTACAGGGCAGATTTGTCGCTGATCCTCGTCACATCCCCGCCTTCCTCATCCACAGCCAGCGTCATGGGGATACTCTGTGCATTGAGATAGGCATTGGTGTTGGTCTGTACTTCCTTTTTCGTTTTTCCGGCGAAATCCTTGCCGAACAGAACAAAGCCGCCCAGGTGGTACTGGCGGGCGAAGTCACCCTCAAACTTATCCGGACAGGAGGCGTACAGCATCTGACCGATCTTTTCATCCAGGGGCATTTCCTGGACGGTACGGTAGGCCTTATCGTAGTAGGCAGAGAAAATACCGTTATCCTCCCATTCTGAGGGATAGATGTTTTTTGGCTTTTCCTCGCTCACCTGGCTCGCAGGAGCCGAACTGGTAGGTACCCAGAGAGAGCTTTCACTTTTGGAAGAGGCCTTTTCGGAGGTGACGCTCACGGTGGAGCTCACATGACGTTTGCTTCCGGAGGAACCGGAGCAGCCGGCGGTCAGCAGTAATGCCGCCGAAAGAATCCATGCGGAAAGTCTTTTCACAGCAGTTGAACGATTCATTTTTTATACTCCTCAAAATATACTGTCAGTCAGCCGTAAATCCTTTGCCCGTGCCAGTTTAACGGCTGTCTCCATGGTATCGTCATAAACCTGCCCGGGCGTATGGCAGTCAGAACCCACGATCACGGTAATATCCTGCTCTCTGGCCATTTCCCAGAAGCGGAGGTAGGGATAGGGACAGCGCTGACCGTCCGGATAGACCTTCTTTTCCCGGCGCAGACCGTTGGCATTGAGTTCAAGGATGGTATGCTGCTGAGCGGCGGCGTCGATAATGATCTGACAAGCCTTCCGGCAGTTATCATCCCAGGCAAAGAGGTTGGCAAACGGGATATCCGGGTGTGCCACGAATCGGAACAGACCGGTGCGGATAGCCTCGGCAACGGATACGGCATAGTCTACATAGTCCTCCGTAGAGGCGGCAAAGAAGATGTTTTTAACGTCACCTTTGCCGGTGCGGTAGAAATGCTGTCCCAGGGCGAGATAATCGAGTCCCTTCTGGTTCAGCAGTTTTTGGTAGTATGGACGATAGAACGGCAGATATTCAATCTCTAACCCTTTGAAGATCTGTATCTGTCCCTTATAGGATTCTTTCAGTCTGTCCAGTTCGGCAAGATAGGCATCGAGTTCGTCGTAGGGCATCCTGAATCCGAAATCGTGATCCGGAAAGGGACCGTGATCGGAAAACCCCAGCTGATCGACGCCTTTACGGATAGCCTCCTGAACATAGTCCTCTTCGGTGCCGTATGCATGGAGGCACCGGTTGCAATGTGTATGAAAATTCGTCAGCATATCATCTACTCCCATAGTTGTTACTACTATGCTACCATATCTCTCAAAAAATTACAATACGAATCTTTTCCGTGTCACGGAAATCAATTTTGACCTGCCACTTCCCGGGGAAAACCTTTTTCTGGCGAAAAAAGGTTTTCCCCGAACCCCTTTCCAAAATTCGCTGAGGGATAATCCTTGCAGCAATCGATAAACACTATCTTCTCATCGTTGTTGACTAAGGAATTGCAGGGACATTCAGGTAAGGTTTTTTTAAAAATGATTTCCGTTTTTCTGCCATTGCTTTCAAACATTGAGTGACAGGGCAGGGAGCAAAAAATGTCAGGCTTCACTTGTTTACAATTTCATGTTTCTGTGATATATTGATGATGGTTCTATCCTGAGGGAGGTTAATCGTATGATAAAAGGAAAAACTATTGTTGTCGGAGTGACGGGCGGCATTGCAGCCTATAAGTCCTGTCAGCTTGTGAGCGATCTGGTCAAGGAGGGCTGTGACGTCCATGTGGTAATGACGGCAAATGCCCGGAATTTTATCAATCCCATTACCTTTGAGACCCTGACCGGACATAAATGCCTCACCGACACCTTCGACAGAGACTTTGAGTTCAATGTTGAGCATGTAGCACTGTCACAGCGGGCGGATCTGTTCCTGATTGCACCTGCCACGGCAAATATCATCGGCAAGCTGGCAAATGGAATTGCAGACGATATGCTGTCAACCATGTGTCTGGCGGCCGACTGTGATGTCATCATTGCTCCAGCGATGAATACAAAAATGTATGTCAATTCGATTGTACAGGAAAATCTCGAAAAACTCCGCCGCCACGGCTTTGTCATCATCGAGCCTGCGAGCGGACGGCTTGCCTGCGGAGACGACGGCAAAGGAAAGCTGCCGGATATCCCTGTCCTGATGGCTTATGTACACCGGCAGATCGCATACGGGAAGGACTGCCGGGGCCTGCGCATCCTTGTGACGGCAGGACCGACTGCCGAGCCGCTTGATCCGGTGCGATTCATCACTAATCATTCAACAGGCAAAATGGGGTATGCCATTGCAGAAGCGGCTTCACTCCGCGGGGCGGAGGTAACGCTTGTCAGCGGGCCCGTCAGTCTGGCGCCGCCGCTGTTCACGGATTGTGTCAGGGTGCAGACTGCCGACGATATGTTCCGTGAAGTAACGGAGAGGCTCCCGCAGACGGATATCCTTATCATGGCGGCAGCGGTAGCGGACTACACGCCGGAGAGTTACAGTGAGCATAAGATCAAGAAATCCGATAGTGATATGTCCATCCCGCTGCGTCGGACCCGGGATATTCTTGCCTACGCCGGAGCGCATAAGCAGGCGCACCAGACGATCTGCGGTTTTTCGATGGAGACCCGGGACCTGCTGGAAAATTCTTCCAGAAAGCTGTCCTCCAAGAACTGTGACATGATCGCGGCCAACAGTCTCAGCGACAGCGGATCGGGATTCGGTACGGACACGAACCGGATCACGCTCATCACCCGTGAACAAACCAGGCAGCTCGATCTGCTGACGAAGTCCGAAGCCGCCCATCGGCTGCTTGATGAACTACTTTCCCTGAGAAATAACACAGGAAAGTAACAAATCGGATGGAATCTTAAAAAAGATTAAGCTTGTTGTCACAGATTGTTTTAAGAAGATATTAAATTTATTATCACATCTTTGATTTTCCGTGGTATAATAAAACCATCAAAGGAAAAAGAAACGCCGGCGAAAGCACCGGCTCAAACAATTTAATTTATGGAGGTTATTATCATGGATGAAAGAAAAATGAACACTAACGACATTTTCAGCAGCTCAGAAGCTTTTAACGATCAGTATCACGATGGATATAGCGTATCACAGCCCGTCACAGAGACAGCAGCTCCGGCAGAGCAGCCGCAGCCGGTACAGCATCCGATCCAGCAGCCTGTCATGGCAGCACACAGACCGGTATACAGCTACGAGCATTATGCATCCCAGTTCTCTGCACAGTCACAGAGACAGCCGATCGCCCCGAAGAAAAGCAAGAAAGGCAAGAAGATCGCTTTGATTGCCTGCAGTCTGACACTGGCCGTATGTCTCGGCTTTGGCGGCGGCATCGCAGGCGCCTATATCATGGGCAACGGTAACGGCGTTCAGTCTACTGTCAAGACGGTGAACGGCAATGCCGTAGCAGCTACCTCCTCCGACGGCAGCAAGAGCACCCTGACTATCCTCGAAGCCAATACGAACGGCAGGAATGCTTCCTCTACGGAGGAAATCGTGGCAAAGGTCAAGGATTCCGTCGTAGAGATCACCACCGAATCCACCTCATACAGTTCCTTCTACGGACAGTATGTCACAAAGGGAGCCGGCAGCGGCGTTATCATTTCCAGCGACGGCTACCTCATTACCAACAACCATGTGGTAGAGGATGCTACCAACATCACCGTTAAAACAACCGACGGCAAGAGCTATAAGGGTACCGTGATCGGAACGGATGAGACCTTTGATATCGCTCTGGTCAAGATTGACGCTGATAATCTGACGGTTGCCGTGATGGGAGATTCTGCCAAGCTGAACGTCGGCGAAGACACCCTGGTCATCGGCAACCCCCTGGGTAACCTGGGCGGCAGCGTGACAAAGGGTATCCTCAGCGCTCTGAACCGTAACATCAAGATCGACGGCAAGGTAATGGAGCTTCTCCAGACGGATGCCGCAATCAACCCCGGTAACTCCGGCGGCGGTATGTTTGACGGAAACGGCAATCTGATCGGTATCGTGGTGGCAAAGTCACTGATGGCCAGCGATGGTACCAGCGTAGAGAACATCGGTTACGCTATCCCGATCAATAATGTGAAGAGCATCCTTGGTGACCTGAAAGAAAAGGGTCATGTTACCGGCAGGGCAGCCCTGGGTGTAACTCTTGCAGATGTCCAGAGTGAATCCGCAAAGCAGCGCTACAACGTGGATGAGACCGGTGTCTATATTTCCTCTCTTGTAAGCGGCGGCGCAGCAGAAAAAGCCGGCTTCATGGTCGGTGACCGTCTGCTCAAGGTTGACGATACGGAGGTTTCCACCAGCAGCGAGGTCAAGGTCATTCTGCTCAAGCATAAGGCCGGTGACACGGTGACCATCACCTTTGACAGAGACGGTGAAGAGAAGAAAATCACCTTCCAGTTGGGTGAAGAGTCTGATTCCAGCCAGAAGAGCAAGAACAGCAATAACTTCAACCCCAACGGCGGCAATGATAACGACAATAACGGCGGTTTCGGCAATGACATTGATGACTGGTACAGATATTTTATGGACTAAGTTATCCGCCATTCCTCATGCTTACATGAACTTTTCATAATATTTCTCCTTTTGAGGCGCACTATGTTGAGAGGCATAGTGCGTTTCTCTTTTGGCAGAGACAGCAGCGGCTCACGAAAAACACCGGAAGCAAATGCCTCCGGTGTGAGATACCTTATTCTCTTGTCATTTTTGCACAGGCAATAGCCAGTGAACCGGGTCCGATGTGGCAGCCGATACTCAGGGAGAGCGGTTCGCCCCGCAGTTTGAAGCCGGGGAAGGAGGCTTCGATTTCCTTCTTCCATCTGTCCACCTCGTCGTTCGGCATATCGGAGTAGGAATACATCAGGGACATTTCGCCG
>ONEU01000041.1 GCA_900316925.1 uncultured Eubacteriales bacterium | reverse complement strand
TGTTAATCTTTCGTATCTGTTCTCTGTATCAAAGAACCCTAACTGTATATTTCTCATATCTCTATTATACTGCTTTTTACGTTTTTGGTACAGTGGTTTTTAGAGATGCCCTTAAATATTTTCTATATTTCACATTATACAACACAATTCACAAACAATCAATTCTTGCAATCACATTTTCACCGAAGATTTTTCATTCGGGCGCCGCCAGAACCCCCTCTGTGCATAGAACGGTATCGTCTGCCGTATATATTAAGGATGAAAAAAGGAGAGTGAAGATATGGAATGGCATAGTATGAATGAACGGGAAACAGCAAACGCTTTGAAAACCGATCTCCGACAGGGCTTGTCGGCCGCTGAAGCAGCCGGTCGCCTGCAGCAGTACGGAAAAAACAGCCTCCGTTCTCGGAAACACGGCGGCGTGATCGTGAAGTTTTTCTCACAGTTTGCGGATTTCATGGTACTCATCCTGTTAGCGGCCGCAGGTGTGTCTTTCTTTACGGCCTTTGCCGGTGACGGTGATCTCACCGAGCCTGTGATGATCCTGCTCATCGTAATCCTCAACGCCCTTGTGGGAACGGTGCAGGAATGTCGTGCGGAAAAAGCCATTGACGCACTGAAAAAGCTCTCCGCCCCCCACGCCGTCGTCATCCGGGGCGGCAAAACCGTCCGCATTGCTTCAGAAGAGCTCGTTCCCGGTGATCTGCTTTGTGTGGAGGCCGGTGATCTTGTCTGTGCGGACGCTCGTCTGATCGACAGCACCTCCCTCAAGGCGGAGGAGGCCGCTCTGACAGGCGAATCCGTCCCCACAGAAAAACTCCACGGAGTCATCCTGTCCGGGGATGCCGCTCCGGCTGACCGCAGCAATATGATCTATTCCTCCACCTTCATCACTACCGGTCATGGACGTGCTCTCGTGGTCGCCACCGGTATGCAGACACAGGTGGGGAAAATCGCCGAAATGATTAACAGCGAAGAAAGCCCCCGCACGCCCCTGCAGAAAAGTCTTGCCAAAACAGGAAAAATCCTCGGGCTGGCGGCTCTCGGCATCTGTGTGGTCATCTTTCTGCTGGGAATGTTCCAGCAGGTGCCGCCGCTTGAAATGTTTATGATCGCTATCAGTCTGGCGGTAGCCGCCATTCCGGAGGGACTCCCTGCCGTGGTCACCATCGTACTGGCTCTCGGCGTGAGAAAAATGGCGCTCCATCGTGCCATTGTCCGTCATCTGCCGGCGGTGGAAACTCTCGGCAGCGCCGGCGTGATCTGCTCCGACAAGACCGGAACGCTTACCCAGAATAAAATGACCGTAGCGGCGCTGCATACCGCATCCGGCAGCGTGAGTGCTCATTCTCCCCTCGGCAGCCGTCTGGTCACCATGGCGGCGCTGTGCTGTAACAGCCGTCTCAGGCAGCAGGCCGGCAGCTTTTCCGCAGATGGTGATCCCACCGAGGCCGCCCTGGTCTGTGCGGCTGCCGGTATCGGCCAATTGAAGGACAGACTTGATTCCGAAATGCCCCGTGTAACGGAATACCCCTTTGATTCCACCCGCAAACGGATGCTCACCGTCCACAGGCTGCCCACCGGCGGCTATCGTACCATTGCTAAGGGTGCTCCGGATATCCTGCTGCCGCTCTGTACCGGACAGCAGACATCCTCCGGGCATATCCCACTTCATGCGGCCGACAAAAAACGTCTCCTTTCACAGAACGAAGCGCTGGCAGCCAAAGCTATGCGTGTGCTGGCGGTGGCCTATCGTGACAGCGCCGTACCGCCGGATTCGGTGGAGAAAGCCGAAAGCGGACTCATCTTCTGCGGACTCATCGGCATGACGGATCCGCCCCGTCCGCAGGCAAAATCGGCGGTTTCACGCTGCAAAAAGGCCGGTATCCTCCCGGTGATGATCACCGGCGACCACCTGGTAACGGCAAAAGCGGTAGCGGCGGAGCTGGGCATCTTCACACCTGACAGCAAAGCCATCACCGGGGCGGAGCTTGACCGTATGGAACAGCCGGAACTCGAAAAGGTCATCACTTCCTACTCCGTCTTTGCACGGGTATCACCGGCTCACAAGGTCCGGATCGTCAAGGCATTCCAATCCACGGGTGCGGTCGTTGCCATGACAGGTGACGGCATCAACGATGCACCCGCCCTGAAATGTGCCGACATCGGCTGTGCGATGGGAAAGAGCGGCACGGACGTGGCAAAAAACGCCGCTGACATGATTCTCACCGACGACAATTTTGCAACGATTGTAGAGGCTGTCGAGCAGGGCCGCGGCATCTTTGCGAACATCCGTAAAACGGTGCATTTTCTCCTTTCGAGCAACATCGGCGAGATTCTCACGGTACTTTGTGCCTTTCTGATGCACCTGCCGTCTCCGCTGTTGGCCATGCAGCTTTTGTGGGTGAATCTTGTCACGGATTCCATGCCGGCACTGGCGCTGGGCGTAGAGCCTGCAGAGCCGGATGTCATGGAGCGCCGTCCCGACAGCCGTTCCCATTCCATCTTCGGAGGCGGTGCCGCCCGGAGCATCGTGATCGAGGGCTGTTTTATCGGTGCACTGGCATTTCTTGCCTTCACCATCGGCAGAGTATTTTTTGACGGCAGCGGGGAACCCGTTACCGCCCGTACCATGACCTTTGCGGTACTGAGCCTGAGCCAGCTGGTACACGCTTTTAATCTGCGCAGTCATCATTCCCTGTTCAAGGTGGGGCTCTTCGGCAATATGAAGCTGGTTGGCGCCTTCCTCCTCGGCTGCATCATGCAGGTCTCGGTCATCTCCATCCCCTTTCTTGCCTCCATGTTCAGAACTGTCCCCCTTTCCCCTCTCCAATGGCTCATCGTATCCATTCTCTCCCTCCTCCCCCTCCTCATCGTCGAAACCGAAAAGGCAGCGGCAAGCTGCCGCTCCCGATCACGGCGGCGCAGAGCCTGCGCACCCAATCACGCTCCAGTC
>ONEU01000208.1 GCA_900316925.1 uncultured Eubacteriales bacterium | reverse complement strand
GATGGAAATGGCTATTAAACTCGGTAAGGCTGAGCGTCCCACCCTCCACTGCGGTATCTGCGGTGAGCACGGCGGCGACCCGTCTTCTGTTGAGTTCTGCCATAAGATCGGTCTGGACTATGTTTCCTGCTCTCCCTTCAGAGTACCGATCGCTCGTCTGGCTGCTGCTCAGGCTGCTATCAACGATAAGAAGTAATTTTGCTTCATCGCTAAAAAGATATCAAAGAACCCCCGACATCTTCCGATGCCGGGGGTTTTCTTCTGGCGGAGGATAAAGCTGCGTAAACACTACGCTTTCGGGGGCGTCGGTTTTTTTACTGACAGTCAAGTGACTTCGTTTTTGGAACCGATGGGACTGTTGGCGGAGGATAAAGCTGCGTAAACACTTCGCTTTCGGGGGTGTCGGGGGGACTTTCTCGTGAAAGTCCCCCCGACTCGCTCTCCGCAGAGAGCGAAAGGCTTTTGGGGATGAAAAAAATCCCCGGGATCAATTGATACCGGGGAGAAAATGGCGATGGGAAGATTTTTGGACGGGATGGCTGCACTTTCTTTTCCTGAGTACAGAAAATTGTACCGAACAAATGTTAGAATATGGGTATCAAGAAAAGAGAGGAAGATGTATATGTTGTTATTCGTATTTCTTGTTACCGTTTTCGGGCTCGCCTGGATGAACTGGGAACTGTCAGAAACCGGCCATTCCGATGAGCAGAAGGAGTCTCAGAAATATGCAAAACGGAAAAAATGACTGCCCCACAGTAACGATAAAAGCAGAAAGACGGACGTGTGTCTGGTCTTTCTGCTTTTTGGCATAGAAAAAAGCAGGCAACGGGAATCGAACCCGCCCATTCAGCTTGGGAAGCTGATGTACTACCAATATACGATGCCTGCGTATAATAAAACATCCCCCGTACCGCTACGAGGGATAAAGTGGGAGAGGGTGGATTCGAACCACCGAAGCCGAAGCAACAGATTTACAGTCTGCCCCATTTGACCGCTCTGGAACTCTCCCATTTATATGGAGCTGGTTGACGGACTTGAACCCCCGACCTGCTGATTACAAATCAGCTGCTCTACCAACTGAGCTAAACCAGCTTGTTTGGCGTGCCGTGCGGTTCATCCCGACGACTTCATTATAATACCATACAACTGCGCTTTTGTCAACCCCTTTTTTTAAATTTGGGAATATTTTTTTGAAATTTGCATAAGCATATACCATCCCTGTTATGTAGACCTCTGCACACCGTTGGCGTGCAGAGTCGGACTTATTCTGCGTCACTATGAACATTCAGGCTGCGGATGAAGGTGCACGCCATCGGCAGCGTCGGAAATGCGTATGGCGACGGCATTACACGGATGCGTGATGGCACAAGCCGGGAGTTCGTGTTGAGGGGCAGGAAGGGCGTCCCCGTTTCATAGGCGGCTGTTTCCTGTTCGATGCGTTCTCTGAGATTCATGTGCGTCACCTCTCGTTTTTTTGCAGGGGCTTTGTGCGCCCTACTCCGTTATTATATGCCCCCGGTGCCTGCTTTTATGCTGCTGTGCGGTATGATCGGAGGGTTGTATCATTTTTCTGGCGGGAGTGTGAAAGCTTTGTGGGTTTTGACATGGCATCGCCTGCATCCGCTTTGTCACCGTCGGTGGCCGGCTGTTTTCGCGGTGATCGTCGCGGTGGGACTGGTGGCAGGCGTTATTTGCGGCTTACACGGGAATCACAGCCTCTTCATCCACGGACAGCGTCTTGATACCGCTGTCAACGGACCTGAGGATGTGGTCAGGATCGCCGGTTTCTTTGGCGTGTCGGTGGATCAGGATCATGTGAGCTCTGAACAGGTGCTCATCCCGAAAAATTTTCATGGAATTTTCCAACAATATGATCAACTGCAAAAAAATATCGGACCGGGATTGTCTGACTTCCGTGGACGCCGGGTGCTGAAATACTCCGCTCCCGTGCTGGACAGTCCTCAAAACGATAAGACGATACTGACTATATTAGTATGCGATCGACACTTTATCGGCGGGGATATCAGCAGCTGTGAATTCGGCGGGGAAATGCGCTCTCTCGACGGGAAACTTTTTTCTCCATGACAAATTTAAAATAACATGATGATAACATTACTGGTACTATTATATTCTTGACAATCATTTCCTCTTGTGTTAAGATATCATTCAACAAAATAAGTATATTATTTTGCAAATAAACGGCATGATTGTGTTATTGTTTACAGAATAGTGCCAAAGCCGGATGATTCACTTCAGAGAAAATACAAAGGAGAATGTAAAATGCTGCTGGACAGATTTCTACCCCGTATCGAGTTCGATTCCTATGAGGATTTTAAGAAAAATTATCAGGTTCACTTCCCCGAGAACTTTAACTTCGGCTTTGACATCGTTGACGAGTGGGCAAAGCAGGATCAGACCAGAAAAGCACTCGTCTGGTGCGATGACCATGACGAGGAAAAGGTCTTTACCTTTCAGGAGATCAGTCTCCTTTCCAATAAAGCAGCAAATTACTTCCGCAGTCTCGGCATCCGCAAGGGTGATGTGGTGATGATGATCCTCCGGCGCCGTTGGGAATACTGGATCTGCGCCGTGGCTCTCCATAAGCTGGGTGCGGTGATCATCCCCAGTACCCTGCAGCTTACCAAAAAGGATATCGTTTACAGGGGAAATGCCGCTAAGGTGAAGGCAATTGTGTGCGTGAATGATAACTTTGTCGTGGAGCAGGTGGAACAGGCAATGCCTGAAATCCCTACCCTGCAAAACCGTATTGTCGTCGGACAGCCGCGTGAGGGCTGGCGTTTCTTTGAGGAAGAGATTGAGCCTCAGTCTGACAGCTTTGAACGTCCTGACGGCGATCAGGCTACCCATTGGAATGATATTATGCTGGTGTATTTTACCTCCGGTACCGAGGGTATGCCCAAGATGATCCAGCATAATTTTGCACATCCTCTCGGCCATATCGTTACCGCCAAATACTGGCAGCAGGTGCAGGATAACAAGCTTCACATGAGCGTGAGTGACTCCGGCTGGGCAAAGTTCGGCTGGGGAAAGATCTACGGTCAGTGGATCAGCGGTGCTATCGTGTTTGCGTATGATATGGAAAAGTTTGTCCCCGCCAGGCTGCTGGAAAAGATGTCACACTATAAGCTTACCAGCTTTTGTGCTCCTCCTACCATGTACCGTTTTATGCTGCTGGAGGATGTGGCAAGCTATGACCTCTCTTCCATCGAGCATTGGGCTACGGCCGGTGAACCGCTTAACCCTGAGGTGAACTCCAAGTGGAAAAAGCTGACAGGCCATAATATCCACCAGGGCTTCGGACAGTCCGAGGGTTCCGTGCTGCTGGCAGATTTTCAATGGGACCCGATCAAGATCGGTTCTTCCGGAAAGCCGTCGCCTCTGTATGACATCCGTCTGCTTGATAATGACGGGAATGAAGTGGCTACCGGCGAGGAAGGCTGCATCTGCGTAATGGATGTGAAGAACCATCCGCCCACAGGTCTGTTTACCGGCTACTATCTGAATCCGGAGATGACGGAGGAGAAGCTGCTTGGTAAGTATTACAACACCAACGATATGGCTTGGCGTGACAGCGACGGTTACTACTGGTTTGTCGGCAGAAATGACGACGTTATCAAGTGCTCCGGGTACCGCATTGGCCCGTTTGAAGTGGAGAGCGCCCTGATAGAGCATGATGCCGTGGTAGAATGTGCCATTACGGGCGTTCCTGACCCGGTAAGAGGGCAGGTCGTTAAGGCTACCATCGTACTGAAAAAGGGCTATGAGCCCAGTGATGCGCTGAAAAAAGAGCTGCAGGACCATGTGAAACACTCTACCGCTCCCTACAAGTATCCGAGAGTGATCGAGTTTGTAGATGAACTGCCGAAAACCTTCAGCGGTAAGATCAAGCGTGCCCACATCCGTCATTGTGACGAGGAAAATGCCCAGAAAACTGAAAACTGACAGTACGGTCTCTTCTGACCGCTTTCAAAAAAGCCGCAGCTCCCTGCTTTGGGATGCTGCGGCTTTTATTCGTGACACGGAACGGTTGCAAACGGATATCTGTCTGTCGGAGAATAATCAAGGACGCGGCTTCCCGCCTGGAGAAGCCGCGTCTTTTGTTGAATAACTTCTGTTAATCCCGCGGGGGGATTCCCTGCTTATTTCACGGTGACTGTGAAATATTGGCTGGCGGTACCGCCGGCAGCATCCTTGACCGTCACACGGACCTGATAGGTGCCGGTATCCGTGAAGGAGACGCTTACGGGACCGGTTTTAACACCGCTCTTGATGGTCGTCCAGGTGCTTGTGCCGATCTTCATTCTGCTGACAGTATATGTGTAGGGGGAGGTGCCGTTGACAGCAGACAGGGTGACCGACAGGGAAGAACCTGCTGTTGTGGAGGTTGCATTGATCTTGGAAGTGCATTTCAGGGCGTTGGGATCAGTAACCGTTACGGTGAACTGCTTGCGTACCACGGTGCCGGCGCTGTCCTTGACTTTGACGCTGATGAGATAGCTTTCGGCAAACTTCAGCGTCAGGGTAGCGGAGGTGTTGGTGGAATAGTCCTGCTTCGTGGACCAGGAGGAAACAGAATCACGTTTGTAATAGATCGCATACTGTTTTGTGCCGGTGCCGCCGGTGGAGGAACAGGTGATCCTGATGCTGCTGCCCTTCTCGATGGTATTGGCGGAAATTACAGAGGTATTGGCCAGGGAAACGGATTTTACCTGGAGGCTGAGATCCTTGTTGACGACGGTTCCCTTGCTGTCCTTTGCCTTCACACGGACGGTGTAGGTGCCGGTATGCTTCGGGGTGACCGTGACGGTAGTTTCTGCTGCATAATCGCGGCCCTTGTTCCAGGTGGAGGAATCCTGCAGCTTGTACCAGACAGCGTACTGCTTTGTGCCGATGCCGCCGGTGGAGGAACAGGTGACCTTCACGCTGTTGCCGTAGGTGATGGAGGTGGCTGCGAGCTTGGAGGTGTTCTTCAGCGCCGCTACGGTGGTGACCGTGAGCGTCTTGGTCTTGATAATGCCGTCACCGTCCTTGACCTTGACACGGATGCTGTATGTGTCGGCAAATTTCGGGGTGATCTTGACGGTGGATTCTACGGCGTAGTCCTGCTTCAATGACCAGCTGTCTGCAGCACTGCGTTTGTAGTAAACGGCATATTCCTTGCTGCCTCTGCCGCCGGTGGCGGAGCACTTCACGGTGATGGTACCATTGACAACTACCGTGCTCTCGGCCACTGTGGACGTGTTGGTCAGGTTGGAGGCTACTGCTACATCCATTCTCTTTGTCTTGACCGTGCCGGCAGCGTCTTTGACCTTCACGCTGACGGTGTATGTGCCGGCGTGGTTGGGAGTGATCGTGACGGAGGTGCCGGTTGCATAGTCACGGGCCTGCGTCCAGGATGTCTGGGTTGCGTTCTTGTACCATACGGCGTATTGCTTTGTGCCGTTGCCGCCGGTGGAGGAACAGCTTACGGTTACGCTTTCACCCAGTGTGATGGAGGTGGTGGATAACTTGGATGTGTTCTGCAGTTCCGCCACAGCCGGATTGACGGTAAGGGTAAATTCCTTCCGGGCAAGTGCTCCGGTGCTGTCCTTGGCGGTGACACGAACGGTATAAGTGCCGG
>ONEU01000008.1 GCA_900316925.1 uncultured Eubacteriales bacterium | reverse complement strand
GGGAAGTGAACTTCTTTAAGGGCTATAAGGCTCTCCGTGTGGAGTATAACCAAAAGGTTCCTGTTACGGATGATAGTGCTGAGATCGCTAAGGGTGACCTGACAGTGAGATTCGTCAAGAGCGATGGTACGCTTTCTGATGCGTTGACAGCAGTGCAAAAGAATTCCCTCCGCTTTGCGTATGTCAAGCAGTCCGATTATGATGATGAACGGTTTGCGATTACAGATGATACTGATAATAATCAGATCGTGATTGACAATCCCGCATACTTTGCAGACGGTGTTTATCGCCTGAAAGCAACCTACGGGAACGGTATCAGCGGAACCTTCGATATCACGTTTGATGGAAAAACCAAGGATAAGATGCTCTATGAAAAGACGGTTATTTTCCATGCGGATGTGGATAACCTCTCCTATTATGCGGATGAGTATTCCGAAAACGGTGTAACGTCACAGTATGTGTTTACCTTCACTGTGGCAGAGGATGAAAACTCCAACCGTCAGATTACTTCGAGAAAGCATAACGGGGTTGAGGTGACTGCCGAAGATGTCGAAAACATCATCAAGAACCTGCCGGCAGATCATGCACCGCTTCAGATCATCGAAACACACAGTCATTACTCTTTCAATAACACTTGGATAGGTGAAAACGGTGATCCGATTGCGAGCGGTGGACTTGCAGGTTCCATCGACACAGTTGTCAAAACGAATAATGACACGGTGGTGTATACTGCTCAGCTGACTCATTCCTGATGCACCAAGCAGTCCCGGAGAGTATCCGGGGCTGCTCTGCTGTTCATCAGTCTGCCAAACTATCCGGAAAGAGGTACCAAAATGAAGGATTCTTTCATCAGAAAATCACTTGCTGTCATATCCATGATCGCCGTCGTCACAGCTTTTGCAGGATGCAGTCAGAACAACACGGAGACAGGGGAAAGCAGTACATCTTCCCATTTATCGGAAAGCGGTGTTTCTGACAATCCGCTCGTCGGACAATGGCGGTCCGCAAACAGGCCGAATTATGTCTATACCTTCCGTTCCGACAGCACCGGACAATATGATATGGCCGGAAAGATTCTGAAGCTGACATATTCGACCGATAACGGGAAGATCACCTTCCGCTATCTGGAAGAAGGCTATTCGCCAGTCACGCTGGATTACGTTCTCGAAGGTGACAGTCTCAATATCAAGGATTCCTTTGGCTCTGATACGTTTTATCAGAAGGTCAGGAACGAGTCATAGGGAGCTGCACGATTCCGGAAAGAACGCTATCAGCCGACTTTCCAGCTCAAAAGCATATTGAACAAAAAATATATCCGGACGACCGATCATCGTCCGGATATTTTTTGTATAGAATTTGTTTCGGAAGGGTGCATGGCACGAGGGATGACCGTCAGAGATCCTCCAACTCTTCGATCCGGGAGATCAGCTCCTTCTGACGCTCATAGAATAACAGTTCCTTGTGGTGACGGAAGTATTCTTCTCCGCCGTACCGGCCGATGAATCTGGCGGTATGGGTGTTGGAGGTCAGTTCGGTGACAACGATCAGCATTTCCTGCCCCTCGTCAAAGGCTTTCTCCAAGAACAAGAACAAATTGGTGAGCTGTACCTGCGTTGCTTTGATGGCTTTGTTGAGGGTATCGCGTCTGGCGTTGAAATCCTTTTTGATTGCGGCGAGTGCCTGATCGGGATCAGCGCCGGTAATCAGTTTGCTGTATTCCTGCAGGATATTTCTGACTGTTTTCATCTGCTTGATCCTGTCAGGGGAAGCGCTGCCGGATTTCTGCATACTGTTGATCTTTTCGTTTTGTATCGTGATCCGTTCCTCCATCTTACGCTGAGGAACATCCGACGGGGAGAACAGCATCGTTTTGAATACCTTCATGTGTTCGATAATGTCTCTGAGGACCGTTTCGGCATCGTTGCAGTCCCTGGCGGATGCACTGACAGCATCCAGCAGCAGTCCGATCAGGGACAGACGCTCATCAAATCCGGCGTCTCTCGCCCGGAAGATAATCGCATCTCCGGCAGTGCCGTCAAGGATCCGCTCCACCTGATAGTCACTCTTGTACTTGTTGAACAGGTCGTAATACTGCGCAAAACTGCGGGAAATTTTCGGGTTCTGGATATACTGGGAGATCAGTTTTTCGTCTACGGGGAGGTGGTGCTGTTCATAGAGTCTGATCATCTGGCTCAGGTCATCCCAGCCTCGTGCCGTGATGAAGGTCTTGCCGTCAACTGTGCTCTCCACCTTGTAGAAGTCGTCTTTTTTGATTTCCAGATACGTCAGGATGGATGGGTGGACGAACCGTTCATAGGCATATTCCTTCCATGTGTTGAAGTCCGGCTCGACATCAATGCGCTTGAGTCTGTCCCATGTCACAATGTCAAACTCCCGGACGGAATGGTTATACTCCGGCGGATTGCCTGCCGTAACAACCATCCAGCCGTTGGGTACACGGTGCCTGCCGAATACCTTGTACTGCAAAAACTGCAGCATCACCGGCGCTAATGTCTCCGAAACGCAGTTGATCTCGTCGAGGAAGAGAATCCCCTCCTCAACACCCGTTTCCTCCATCATGCCATACACCGACGCGATGATCTCACTCATGGTGTACTCCGAAATATCGTATTCCATGCCCTTGTAGCTTTTGTGCTGAATGAACGGCAGTCCCAGGGCACTCTGCCTTGTGTGGTGGGTCATGGAGTAGGACAGCAGTCCGACGCCCATCTCCGCTGCAATCTGTTCCATGATCGCTGTTTTTCCCACTCCGGGCGGTCCCATCAGAAACACCGGCCGCTGTTTCTCGATCGGTACAATGTATTCACCGTTCCCGTCCTTGGTGAAATAGGCTGTCATGGCATTCCTGATCTGCTCCTTCGCTTCCTTGATATTCATTCTATCTCCTCTTTTCTCAGTACCAGTTTGATTGCCCACACGGGCACATCATAATGGTTGTCTTCATCGTCAATGAACACGATGGCTGTCTGATAGTCAGGCTGGTGCTTCGGAAATGTACCGTTGCCGTCCGTGAAATAGATCATCCCCTTGAGATTCCGAAACTCTTTGTTTTCTATCATCTGATCTACCAACCGGAACACCGGCCGGAAATCCGTTCCCCCGAGTCCCCGTATCTGCATCGTTTTCAGATACCTGTCAAACTCCTCCTGTGAGGTGATTCTGATATGCTCCTGTATTTTTGCGTCGCATTGGATGATGTGCAGATTGATCTTCGAGAAAAAGCTCTCCTCCTGTTTGAGTATGTTGTAGGTCTTTTGAACAAACGCCTGCACGGTCTCGCCGCTCACCGAACCGGAGGTGTCGATGGCGATGACAAACTCCTTGATCCGCTTGACATCCTTGTATTCCAGCGGTTCGATCAGCGGCATTTTTTGATACAGTTTCAGTCCGTAGGTATAGAAAATATAGTCGAACTCCTCATCGTTAATCTTCATCGCCTCGCCGTATACGGCAAATTTTTTCAGAAAGGCTGTGTAGTCGTATTTTTCACGGTTGACCTCTTTCAGATTCTGGATCAGGCTGCCGTTTTTGTCGCCGTGCTGTTTTGAGAAGCTCTCCAGGTCAAGCTGCATCTTCTCGGAGATCTCCTTCCATTGCTTCTCCAGCGTTGATATCTTCCATACTGGCAGTCCATCGGCGGATGGACTGCCGTTACTGTCCGACACTTCAAACAGGTCCGGCGCATACCATCCTTCATGCTCATCCTGCCGGAACAGCGGTTCGAGGGCGTCAATATTCTCGTCATTTTCCAGCAGATAGCGGTAGAGATGCTCGGCGCTGAAATATTTTACCTTGTTTTTAAGGTGCCGCAGCTCCGACAGACGTTTATCGTCGCTGTCAAGTCCTATGCAGTCAAGTCCTGCTTCTAACAGGACATTCTCCACGGCTAAATCACAGGCAAGGTTCCATATCCGTCGGTCGATCTGCGGGTTCACAAAGAAGTGTCGGAACACACAATGAAAGACGCAGTGCAGATATTTTCTTGCCGGAAAGTTCTGATTCTGTTTGTAGATGGACAGGATGCACCGCGGGGAATAGTATACCGCCCGGCCGTTGGTGCCTATCGTTTTCATCACATCCGTTGGCCGGGCATTCAGCGAATGGATGGCTGTGTCCAGATAGCGCAAGTTAACGACCAGCTGACTGCGGGACAGACGCAGCACGGATTCCGCCAGTTCTTTCATTCTATCGTTCATCTGCTCACCTCTTTCTGTTTCGTTTCGATGGTTTAATTATAAATCCGCCAACCGACAAAATCAATTGCCTGTAACGGTTTTTTTGGACATTGTACGATTTTTTGGACTCATGGGATGTTGGTGTCCTTGCCGGCATTGACTCCGCAGGCATCAAATGCTATACTGAAACGCAAGAGAGAGGGAGACAGTATAGAGCTCTGGAGAAAGGGAGGAGGATCATGGGCTTTGAGATAGTAAACGGTGTGCTGAAACGGTACATCGAGAAACCTGACAGGGAGCCTCAGGACCTTGGAAGTGATTGCGGAGAGGACAGCAGTATCTTTCAGGGCTTCTTTCTGAGTGAAGAAGTGGTGATCCCTGACGGGGTGACAAGAATTGGAAAAGAGGCCTTCAAGTCCTGCAGCCATGTGATTAGTGTGGTGATTCCCAAGAGTGTTACGAGTATCGGGGAGTATGCGTTTTTCGGCTGCGTGAATTTGTCTTTCGTGAGTATTCCCGACAGTGTGACGCAGATCGGGAACGGTGCGTTTAAATCATGCTTTACTCTGTGGGAGCTGACGTTGCCCGACAGTGTGACACAGCTCGGAGAAAGTGTATTTGAATTTTGTTTCAGCTTGAGGAAAGTTACCCTGTCCCGGAACATGACCGAGATCACGAAACAGATGTTTGCAAACTGTACGGAACTGAAAAGCATTACGATTCCGGAAGGTGTAACAAGGATTGGGGATAATGCGTTTGTGGACTGCTATGAGCTGAAAAAAATCTGTATTCCGGAAACAGTGAAACGTATCGGCAATGATGCGTTTAACGGCTGCGGCAGCCTGAAAAGTCTGAAGCTTCCCGGCCGGCTGTCAGAAATGGGGGATGAGGTGTTCAATAACTGCAAAAGCTTGCAGTCCCTTACGTTTCCCGACAGTATGACCCGTATTCCGGAAATGACCTTCTGCCGCTGCGGGAGCCTGAAACGGGTTGTGATCCCGGATACGATGACACAGATCGGAGCGGATGCCTTTTTTGCCTGCACCAGTCTTCAGCGGATCAAAATTCCGTGCGGTGTGACAAGTATCGGAGATTCCGCGTTCCGGTACTGCGCAAGCCTGCAAAAAGTCGTGATCCCCCGTGGCGTGACTTGTATCGGAGCAAATGTGTTTTCAAGCTGTAAAAGTCTTCAAAGCGTCACCATCCCCGACAGCGTGACGCAGATCGGAAGCGAGGCATTTTTGAACTGCAGCGGGCTTCAAAGCGTTTCCATTCCCGACAGCGTGACGCAGATCGGAAGTGGGGCGTTTATGTACTGTACCGGGCTTCAAAGTATCACCATTCCTGACAGTGTGACACAGATCGAGCCGGAAGTGTTCTGTGGATGCACCCATCTGCGCTATGCTGTCATTCCCGATCATGTGAAACAGAAAGAGCTCTGTCAGATGTTTTATTACTGTGATGCTTTGAAGCACCTGACCATTTTCGGGTATACTGTGGATGCGACACAATGCCACTGGAAAAAGGCGTCTCCGTCCAAAGTGCTGGCAATGCTGAACAGCAAGGATTATTCCGCCAGAATTGACCAGCCGACGAAGTATCAGTTTGTGGTACAGGTTTTTCTGAAAGACGGGCAGCCGGAAGCGAAAGCTTATCTCAAGCGAAATTTCACCAAGATCCTCCGGAGCCTGATAGATGCCAATGACTACGATGTTATCAAGGAATTGCTGGATTTCGAGGGCTTTGTAACGAAGCAGAACATCCAGGACTTTGTTGATTATGCCATTGCGAATGCGCAGAAGGGCGGTGACCTGCAGATTCAGGTTTGTCTGATGGACTACAAAAACCGGAATTTCCCTGATCTTGACCCGCTTGCAGAGTTGGATTTTTAAGGGCATTCCTGTATAAAACGCTGCCTGAGATTTATGGATTCTGTGTATTGCAAATGCTTCTGGTGTCTGTTACAATCAATGGTGAAGGGCACGATCAGATTGCTGATGGATTGCTCCGGCGTCAGATCAGCGCGGGAATTTCCGTTGACGGATCAAAGAAAAACGGTTTTGAAATACTATTTCAGGAGGTTATCATCATGGAAGGAATTGAAAAAGTCGTTCGGTTTTTAGACGAGGCACAAACGTACTATCTTGCCACTGCGGAGGGGGATCAGCCCCGGGTAAGACCTTTTGGTACGGTGCTGTTGTATGACAGCAGGCTGTATCTGCAGACCGGAAAGTCAAAGGAGGTATCCAGACAGCTTGCTGCTAATCCCAGGGCAGAGCTCTGTGCGTTCAGGGACGGCAAATGGCTGCGTGTGTCCGGCGTGCTGGTCAATGACGACAGCAGAGCGGTCAAGACAGCCATGCTTGAGAAGTATCCCGAACTGAAAGCAATGTACAGCGCGGATGATGACAACACCCAGGTACTGTATTTCAAAGATGCGACGGCAGTATTCAGTTCTTTTACGGAAGCGCCCGAAATCGTTACATTCTGAGGAGGAACACACAATGGAAGAAAAAGAGATCATTCTTGAAGTCATGAGAAAGGCGGGGGAACCGCTGAATGCCGGAAAGGTGGCAGAGCTGACCGGACTGGACAGGAAGGTTGTTGACAAGGCATTTGCGGCAATGAAGAAAGACGGCTCAATCGTATCGCCTGTTCGCTGCAAGTGGGAACCGGCTGAGAAATAAGGGAAAACCGTCGATGCGGGGATCATTCCCTCTGGGGCATAACCCCTCTACAATGAGATCTGCGAAGAAAAACAGACTGTGCAGCGTTCAGAAAATGCTGCACAGTCTGTTTTTTTGGGCTTAAAGGAGCGGAACGAAGACAAACTATTGTCTTTCAGGATAGGATTGATCGAATTGACGTTGACTGTCATTCGGTCGTTGTTGTTTTCTGAAATACAGGATGAATCCCAGCAGACTGATCAGAAGGAATATCCCGCCGAAGACAAACAACACCACCGTACCGCTGACATCAGGATAGTAGATCTCCTGCGGATAGTCAGGATTATAGTAAATATCAATGCGTTTCCCTTCACGGAAATCTCGTTGATATTGTCCAAGCGGTTCTTTGTAGGTCTTGCCGTTGACCGTATAGGATACGGTGACGGAGTGACTGGTGTTCTTGCCGCTTTTGGACGTGGTGATGGAGTCGATGGTGGCGGTGGTCTCCGTGAAGGCAATCACCTTGCGTAAGCCGATGGATCCGATCACGATCAGGAGCACGCCGACGAGCAAAAACATGGCCGGTACGGCGCAGGGATAGCTTTTTCTGTTTCTATGGCGTTTTCTCATGTTAACTCCCAGATTATCAAAGGTCTCTGCTGTCTTCCGGACGGGAAGACAACAGAGACGATAGAGCGGAATGGTGAGATTATCTTGCAGAGATCAGTTTGAAATCCTTGTTGACGATATTTCCGGCGGAATCCTTCAGCTTGACTCTGACATTGTAAGTAGTGGCAGCCAGGGGAGTGATGGTTACGGTGGTGTTTCTGCCGTAGCCCTGTGCACAAGTCCAGTTTGTCTGCTTTGTCTGCTTGTAGAAGACAGCATACTGGTACGGGCCTTTGCCGCCGGAGCCGACGCAGGTGACCAGAACGGATTTACCCGGAGTGGTACGGGTAGCGGAAATCGTGGAGGAGTTGGTCAGAGCAGTGCTGGCTTGCTTCTGAACGGTAACCTTGAAGTCTTTATTGACGATCGTGCCGCTGCTGTCTTTCATCTTGATTCTGATGGTGTAGGTAGTAGCTGCTTTCGGGGTGATCTTCACGCTTGTATTCTTGCCGTAACTCTGGACGCAGGTCCAGTTTGTCTGCTTTG
>ONEU01000200.1 GCA_900316925.1 uncultured Eubacteriales bacterium | reverse complement strand
GGGAAGATAGGAAGATGCCAACACTTAAAGCAGCCACCCAATAGGGTGGTTGTTTTTTTTTTGGCGCAGAGCCTGCGCTCCCGTGTCACGCTGTCGTTCGCTGCGCTCACTCTGTACGTTTAAGGCAGGAGGTGCAGTAGCGCTCACATCCGGCACGGCACAGCAGGGCTGTGAATGTTCTACGTCCGCTGCCACAGCCCACAGGGGGCAGCTTAGCAGCTATTTCAATCAATAAATGAAAGCACGGTTACTCGATTGGGAGTACCCGTGCCTATTTTTTGTAATGGTTTTTCATACCATCAAGTGTATGAAATTTAACTACATTTATTTCTTGCAATCATTCTGTAAACACCCAAACCCGGATGATCTTTTCAACGAAACAGGCACGGGTACTGTGAGTAGAAACACCGAGCCTGAAAATCCGGGTAAACCAGCCGGTAAGCGCCCCTCCCAAGGGGCGTGGCGGCGGACAGAGAAAATAATCGGCGCAAGCCGCCGTGCCGGATGTGAGCGACATAGCAGTTTCGCATTAAGCATACAGAGTGAGCGTCAGCGAACGGCAGCGTGACACGGGTGCACAGGCTCTGCGCGCTAATTCTTACTAAAATCGGTGAGGATGAGGGATTTGTTGTGCTCAAGGGCCCAGGTGATGTTCCATTCGCTGGAGAAAAGAAGCAGATGCTTGCCTTTCAGATCCTGAATACGCTTGGTGTCTGATGTGAGATTCAGCGTCTTGGGATCAAGATTGTCGTTATCGATCCAGCGGATCAGCTCGTAGGGCATTCCCTCCAGGATGATATCGACGTTGTATTCGTTTTTCAGACGGTACTCCAGTACCTCGAACTGGAGCACGCCGACCACGCCCACAATCACTTCCTCCATGCCGCCGCCAAGATTCTGGAAAATCTGAATGGCACCCTCCTGCGCAATCTGTGTGATACCCTTGACAAACTGCTTGCGCTTCATGGTGTCTTTCAGGCGCACCTGTGCAAAGTGCTCCGGCGCAAATGTCGGGATCCCCTCAAAACGGACCTTCTTCGACGGAGAACATACGGTGTCGCCGATGGAGAATATTCCCGGATCGAATACCCCGATGATATCTCCTGCGTATGCTTCTTCAATGACCTCTCTGTCCTGTGCCATGAGCTGCTGGGGCTGCGACAGACGCATTTTCTTGTCGCCCTGGACATGGTAGACCTCCATGGATTTCTCATACTTGCCCGAACAGATGCGCATGAAGGCAATTCTGTCTCGATGGGCTTTGTTCATGTTGGCCTGGATCTTGAAGACAAACGCAGAGAATTTATCCTCGAACGGATCAACCTCGCCGTCTACCGTATTTCGCGGCAGGGGAGGCGTCGTCATTTTCAGGAAGTCGGCAAGGAACGGCTCTACTCCGAAATTCGTCAGCGCCGAACCAAAGAATACCGGCGTCAGCTTGCCGTGGCGCACGGCATCCAGGTCCAGCTCATCGCCGGCACCTTCCAACAGTTCAATGTCGTCCCGCAGTGTCTGGGCGAGAGTGTCGGTAAGACGATCGTCCAGGTTGGGATCGTCGATTTTCAGCTTATCGGTCTCCACCTCACGCTGACCATTGTTAGCCGTGAAGGCGAGGATCTCTTTGGTGGCAAATTCATACACACCCTTGAAGTCGCGGCCGCAGCCGATGGGCCAGTTCATGGGGCAGGTGTGGATGCCGAGTACCTCCTCAATATCCTCCAGCAGCTCATACGGACTTCTGGCTTCTCTGTCCATCTTGTTGATAAAGGTAAAGATGGGGATATCACGCAGCAGGCAGACCTTAAAGAGCTTGCGGGTCTGTGCCTCAACGCCCTTGGAGGCATCAATGACCATGACAGCGGAATCCGCAGCCATCAGGGTACGGTAGGTATCCTCAGAGAAGTCCTGGTGGCCGGGGGTATCAATGATATTCACGCAGTAGCCGTCGTAGTTGAACTGCATGACGGACGAGGTAACGGAGATACCCCTTTGCTTCTCAATTTCCATCCAGTCGGAGACGGCGTGTTTATCGGTCTTTTTGCCCTTGACAGAGCCGGCAAGCTGAATGGTTCCGGTATAGAGCAGGAGTTTTTCGGTGAGGGTGGTCTTACCGGCGTCGGGGTGCGAGATAATGGCAAAGGTCCTTCTTTTTTCGATCAATTCTCTGTTATCTGTAGCCAAATTACTTCCTCCATCTGATTTTTATTCCAAGCACTTATTATACCCCAAACACCGCTAATAATCAAGAATAATTTAAAAGAATACAGACAAGAATACAGACAAGCGCAGTCAAAAAAGCAGCCGGCAGAATAGCTCTGTCGGCTGGGAAACAGATTATTTAGTGACAGTAACGGTAAAGTCCTTCTTTACGATCACACCTCTTTCGTCCTTGACATTGATGCGGATCACATAGTCGCCGGTCTGCCTGGGATTCACGGTCACGG
>ONEU01000202.1 GCA_900316925.1 uncultured Eubacteriales bacterium | reverse complement strand
GAGCGAATCTTTCTGTCGTATGTCAGCACACGGTCCAGGAAATGCCAATAGCTGTTATGGAGCCTGCTGCTGAGTCTGGAAAAGACGCTGTTGAAGGTCATGCCGATCCGGAACAGCAGCTTGCCGTATTTCATTGTCAGATAGAAGGTATCAATCGTTTTGCCGCTGCTCACCGGGACATAGAACCGGAACGCATATCGTTTCAGGAAAGGAATATCGAAGAAGCGCCGGAAGGTATACACCCCCGACGGGATCACCTCCGATTTACTGCCATTGATATTGACCAGCACCTTAAATTCATGCTCCTCCAGGAAAGAGCAGCCGTTGAGAATAGCATCGATATACAAGCCTTTTTCATCATAATTGATGGCAGCGATCTCTGCGGAAATATCCCTGGAGCCGCCCACAACCGCCTGGTTATAATGCGCCACGAACTCGCCGCACAGCGTTCTTGCAGACAATCTGCCGTCAGCGCCGTAGTAGTTTTTCTCCATCTGATCCTTTGCACCTGCCAGATCAATTTCAGGCTTGAGTGCATCGTTTTTATATTTGACTCTCAACAGACGGAAGGCTGCCTCTTCATCCATACGGCAGCGTTTGCAGATATTCTTATTCAGGATCACACAGTCATCAATGTAGTTAAGTGCTTCGGCCGTTTTTCCGATAAACTCATCCACAAAATTACCGATAATCACATGCTTATAGGCCTCGTCCGCATTCAATGAGAAACGCAGTTCCAGCAGATAGAGCATCACCGATTGTGTGAGCACCGAACCGGCGCAGCTTTTCAGCATCGGGATGACTAATTCATCCACCACCTGAGAATAGAAGCTGCGGTTATATTGGTGGGGATATTTAAACACCTCAGATACAGTGGGAGCTGTAGTGGTATAGCTGCAGGTATCTGTATAGATATAGGAATAGGTTGTCAGGTAGGCTTCGGTGATGAATTTCACATCCCCGTGAAATTTGAGAGAAGCATCAAACAGCAGATCGGCAAGAGCCCGGCGGTGGAAGAAGTAGCTTCCAAGCATCAGGATAAACTGATCGGGATTTTTTTTCAGGTCCACGAGACCGGGACGGATATCGCTGACCATCGGATGAGGCTCCTCACCGGCAGGGGACACCATGGGCTGAACACAGAGCAAGGGAATCTTACCGTTTTTGAGTGTTTTCATCAGAGAATTAAGTGCCTTTTTGGAGTACTCGCCGTAATTATCGATATAAGCGGAATACACACCGGTGCACAGAGACATGGCGTCGTTATAGCACTCATTTTCATTTTTACCGCCGGCATCGACAAAATAGATATTAGAGGGATACTGACGGCTGTATTTCAGGCAGATTTCCAAGCTGAGCTTACTGCAGAGGGAGTCAATCAGAATAAGCTGCACATTTTCCAAAAAGAAAGACTCATCGGCAATCACCGATGCAATCGCCTTTTCGAGATGGGAGTCACTTCTGATCAACAGATTGATACTAAAGAAAAAGTTTTTAGGCATACTATCACCAATCATCCGCTCCGCCAAACAGTTTCATTTCAAGGCCCGAGCGGGAATAAAGCATATTCATATCATTTATTTTATTATAGTATACTACTCACGAAAAGTCAATCAGCGCCGCGGCGCGCAGAGTCTTCTTTATTAGCAGTTGTAGACGAAGATAGAAAGTGGAATGACGAAAGGTCAACCAGTTGCCGGAACACGGGAGCGAAGGCTCAGCTCCCGGCAGATACGAATAGGACAGCTCATTGTAAAAATCCACGAAAAACAATGCACCATTCGACAGGAAATATCCTATGCACCAAAATACGGGAACAGGGCAGGAAAAAGCATTGACAATCCCCGCGGAATCCATTATAATTTCATCAACGACAGCAAAGGCGCTGTGGGCTGATGGACAGACCCGCAGTGCCTTTTTTACTTTTTATCAACCAATACGAATGGAGAGTATCGAAATGGTGAATGTACCTGAAATGTTCGGCAGTCTTGTATTCAATGATGCAGCCATGCAGGAGTATCTTCCCAAGGGTACCTATAAGGCACTCAAAAAAACCATCGAAGAGGGAAAGCCCCTCGATATTGAAGTCGCAAATGTAGTTGCACATTCCATGAAGGAGTGGGCACTCGCCAAAGGCGCCACACACTATACCCACTGGTTCCAGCCCATGACCGGAATTACCGCTGAAAAGCACGATAGCTTTATCACACCGGCTCCCGGCGGCAAGGTCATCATGGAATTCTCCGGCAAAGAGCTGATCAAGGGCGAGCCGGATGCATCCAGTTTCCCGTCCGGCGGCATCCGCGCCACATTCGAGGCCAGAGGCTACACAGCCTGGGACCCCACTTCTTATGCCTTTATCAAAGACGGCTCTCTCTGCATTCCCACCGCTTTCTGTTCCTACACCGGTGATATCCTTGACAAAAAAACCCCGCTGCTGCGCTCCATGGAAGTCATCAACCAGCAGGCACTGCGGATCCTGCGTCTTTTCGGCGACACCACAACGGTCAAGGTAGAGACCACCGTCGGCCCCGAGCAGGAATACTTCCTGGTAGATAAGGAAGTCTATAAAAAGCGCAAGGACCTGATCTACTGCGGCAGAACGCTCTTCGGCGCCAGACCTCCCAAGGGACAGGAGCTTGACGATCACTATTTCGGCACCATCAAGCCCCGTGTTTCCGCCTACATGAAGGAGCTTGACGAAACACTCTGGAAATACGGCATCTATGCCAAGACAAAGCACAATGAGGTTGCCCCTGCACAGCATGAGCTGGCACCGGTGTTTGATTCCTCAAACGTCGCCACCGACCATAACCAGCTCACCATGGCAACCATGAAAAACATTGCCGATAAGCACGGACTTGTCTGCCTGCTGCATGAAAAGCCCTTTGCAGGTGTAAACGGCTCCGGCAAGCACAACAACTGGTCCATGTCCACCAATACCGGCAAGAACCTGCTCGATCCCTCCAAGAATCCGAGAGAAAACACCCAGTTCCTGATATTCCTGGCTGCGGTGATCCGTGCCGTAGACGATCATCAGGATCTTCTCCGGCTGTCGGTAGCAAGTGCCGGCAACGATCACCGTCTCGGCGGCAATGAAGCACCTCCGGCCATCATTTCCATGTATCTTGGCGACGATCTCACCGATGTCCTTAACTCCATCCGTGACGGCAAAGCCTATGAGAAGAAGGATGCCCAGATTATGAAAACGAATGCGGATGTGCTCCCCAACTTTGTTAAGGACACCTCCGACCGCAACCGTACCTCACCGCTTGCCTTCACCGGCAACAAGTTTGAATTCCGGAGCGTTGGATCATCCGAGAACATTGCCTGCACGAACACCATCATCAACACTATTGTGGCAGATGCACTCTGCGAGTTTGCCGATCGTCTGGAGCAGGCCGAGGATGTGAAAGCAGCCGCAGAAGAGCTGGTCAAGGAGACGCTCCAGCAGCACCAGCGCATTATCTTTAACGGCGACAACTACTCCGAAGAGTGGGTAGAGGAGGCCAGAAAGCGCGGACTGCTGAATCTGCGCTCCCTGCCGGAAGTCATGCCGCTGTATACATCCGAAAAGAATGTCAGACTCTTTGGCAAATACGGCATTTATACTGCCGTGGAGCTCCGTTCCAGAGCCGACATCCTTTTGGAGAAATATTCAAAGATCATCAATATCGAAGCGCTCACCGCACTTGACATGGCCAAGAAGGACATTGTTCCGGCAGTAGCCGCCTACATCCGTGAACTGGCTGAAACGGCTAATCTCATCAAATCCGTTGATCCGGAGATTGCAACAGTAACAGAGGTTGAGCTGATGAGAAAGCTCTCCAATCTGCTGTCCTGCTTCCTCAAGAAGATCGACGTTCTGGACAAGGCTGTTATGAGTGCCCGCGAGGTTGAGGGCGTCGTGGAGAATGCAATGTTCTACAAGGAGAAGGTTCTCTCCGCCATGCAGGAGCTGAGAGCCGTAGCAGACGAAATGGAATCAAATATGTCTGCAAAGCACTGGCCCTATCCTTCCTATGGCACACTTCTGTTCAGCGTTTAATCAACAAGATATCTACCGGCTGCCGCATGATCTGATGCGGCAGTCTTTTTTTGAGAAACAGATTTTTCCATCAAAAAGCGCTCATATTCAACAAAAAACTGCTCATAATAGTAACACAAGCAACGGTCAGAAGCAACACGCGGAGGAACTGCTGTCCTGAACCTGTGAGTCACAGACGGGAAGCAGAGAGCATCCGTCTGTGACGGCTGTCGCTTGTGAACACAGGAAAGGAGAGTCATTATGTCCAACAATTCTAATTCTATCAATGTCCCCGAAGCAAGACAGGCCATGGAGCAGTTCAAGATGGAATGTGCCAACGAGGTAGGCGTGAACCTGAAGCAGGGTTATAACGGCGACCTCACCTCCCGTCAGGCAGGATCCGTTGGCGGTCAGATGGTCAAAAAGATGATCGAAGCCTACGAAAGAAGTATGTGATCCGCTGTCAGACGGCATCAACGGCTCTGCACCCTCCGGGGTGCAGAGCTTTTTTAATAATTCAACCTTTAAATATTTCAAGGTAATATTTATGATTTCTTTATTTTTTTTCACAACCAGTCAAAAAGAGATTGTTACCATCATAATCAGAAACCACCAGACAGAAACATCATTGACAAAAGATGGTATAATCTTGTTGATAGTCAACAATTATTTTAAAAAACATTGACTATTTTGGGTGAAATATGATAAGATGGTTTCATTAAGTGAGGTGAAGCTCGATGAACATACTATTGGCCGATCCCGACAGAGATTTTCTCAATGCGTTTCAGAGGCTGCTGACAGCGGAACAGCACATTGTCAGGACATCCTTTGACGGCACACAGGTCATCCGCAAATTAGCGGAAACAAAAGATGAGCTTGTCATCCTGAACGATGTCCTTCCCAGGATCCCCTCACAGGAGATTCTGAAAATGCTCAACGATGACAATCTTCCGGTGATCGTGGTATCCCACCAGAAGATCAACACGGGTATCCTGATTCAGGAGCCGCTGGCAAATGCGTATTTGTCCTTTCCGTTCCTGCCGGCCGAGCTGCTGCATCTGATCGACAGCATCATCCGGAAGCAGCAGACAGCGGAGAAGCTCTGCTATGAGGATGTCTATTTTGATCTGGCTGCCTTCAAGCTGTGCGGACAGCTCCGGGTGACCAACGAGGAAATCGAAATCTTTCAGACGCTGGTATCAGACGGGGAGCTTGACAATAAACGTGCCGGTCCGTATATCAACGCGCTGAACTATAAGCTGGAAACACTGCAAAAATCTCCCCGGATACGCTATATTATCCATGAGGGTTACAGGTTGGTGATGAATAGCCATGAATAAAGCAAGAAAGAAATTTATCATTTATGCAGAGCTTGCGATCTTTGTCCTGCTCACCGTACTGCTGTCCGTGATGAATATCATCAACTTCACGATGGCGAGCGAGGACGCCGATCATCTGACCGCCATGATCGCAGCCAACAACGGTTCGCTGAAGCACGGCAACAAACCCAACGGAACATTCTCGGATAACGGAATGCGCTTTGGCAGCAACCACTTCGGTCCGATGGGTCCCGACTCACCCGAGATGAATTCCTCCCTGCGGTATTTCACGTTTGCCTTCGATGAAGACGGCAATGCCGACGCCATTGAATTTCGTATGTCGGCAGTCTCCCAGGAGGATGCAGAGCAATGGGCGAGGAGCCTGCTGCACGAAGAAACAGGCTGGTCAAACTCCACCTACCGTTTCAGGGTCTACCAGGATAATGACAGGACCTACGTTACCGTCATCGACCAGAGCAGAGAGCTGCTCCCGTGCTACCGACTGCTGATCATCTCCGTCATCGGCGAAGTAATCGTCCTGCTCATCAGTATCCTCATTCTGCTGTTCATCGGCAAACGGCTGTTCAAGCCCGTCGAAGAGGCCGACAGAAAGCAAAAGCAGTTTATCTCCAAATTAGAGACAGAGTTCAAGGTGCCGCTGACCGTCATCAATGCCAATACCGAGGTCATTGAGCGGGAGAGCGGTTCGACAGAGATGACCCAGTCCATCAACAAGCAGGTCAGAAAGATGACAAAGCTGGTAAAGGACATGGGAACGCTCTCCGTATTTGAAGAAACGGATGTCACAGTATCCTCCACCGACCTGTCCGATCTGCTGAAGGTACAGCTTGACCACAACCGCAGCGCCTTTGCAGAGAAGGGACTCACTCTGGAAACGGAAATTGATGACAATATCGTGTTCGTCGGTGATGAAGAGGCTGCCGGAAGAACCATCCGGGAGCTGATCAATAACTCCCTGAACTACGCCGTTTCAACGGTTTATTTCAGCCTGAAGAACCAGAACAGCCGGATCACGCTGATCCAGACAAATGACACGCAGCTGCCGCTCGGCAGCTGCGACCAGATCTTTGACCGCTTTACCCGCCTGGAAAACGCCTCCTCCGTACAGAGCACCGGACTGGGCCTGTCCTATGTCAAGGATATGGTAAAAGCCCATAACGGCAGAATCAGCGCCCGGGTCAATAACGGCTGTTTTACACTCAGAATTGATTTTTAAATGAAATGAAGGTGATGATATGTCGGCTGTTGCCAACCCGATCGTGGTAATGAAACGATACGAAATGAAATACATTCTCTCTCCCGAACAGACGGAGTATTTCAAGAAGAGCGTGGAGGGGTATATGAAGATCGACAAATTCGGTCTGACCTCCATCGCCTCGCTCTATTACGACACCCCCAATTACCGGCTGATCCGGACATCCGTTGAGAAGCCCCTGTTCAAAGAAAAAATACGTCTGCGCTCCTACGGCATTGCAACCGACGAATCACCGGTATTCCTGGAGCTCAAACGCAAAGCCTACGGCATTGTCTATAAACGCCGTGTGCAGTCCACGATCCCCCTCGTGAAGAAATTCTTCGACGGAGAAGGCGATATCTGTGCCGGCGGACAGATCAACCGTGAGATCACTACCTTTCGTGATTACTACCAGACGCTGGTTCCGGCCTGCATGATCATCTATGACCGGGTAGCCTATTTTCAGCCCGACGGTGATCTGCGGCTCACCATTGACCACAATCCCCGTTACCGATATGATGACTTGGATCTCCGGGTCTCCATGGAGGGACAGTCCCTGCTCAGGGACGGGTACACCATCCTGGAAGTCAAGGTACAGCAGGCAGTTCCGCTGTGGCTGTCCGCCATCCTGACAAAGGGAAAAATCTATAAGGGCAGCTTCTCCAAATATGGTGAAGCCTACCGTCAGCAATTACTCAAAGTAAAATGAAAGGAATTGTGAATTATGTTTGACTCAATTTTCACCTCCACCGTAACTGCGGCACAGTTTTTTATCATGGCAGGCGCTGCTTTGCTCACAGGCTTTATCTATGCCTGGATGATGTCCTTCAAGATCCGGTCCAAGAAACGTTTCTTTATCGTTGTGGCAATCGTACCCTTTGTCGTCGCCTCTGTCATCACCTTTGTCAACGGTAATATCGGCGCCGGCGTTGCCATCGGCGGTGCATTCAGCCTGATACGCTTCCGTTCGGCACAGGGAAGTGCCGATGAGATCGCCGCCATTCTGATTGCGATGGGTGCCGGCATTGCGTTCGGCATGGGCTATATCGGCTACGGCGTGCTCATCCTGCTGTGCATGGCCGTCATCTTCCTGGTGCTGTCGCTGCTTCCCATCTTTGAACATAAGGGAATGTCCGAGGAAAGAATGCTGCGGATCACCATTCCCGAATCCCTCGAATACTCCGGTGCCTTCAACGACACCTTTAACCACTATCTCAAAAGCTATGAAAATGCCGGCGTCAAGACCACCGGCATGGGAAGCATGTTCCGTCTTTCCTTCAAGGTGCAGATGAAAGACCCGGCCGAGGAGAAGGCTTTCATCGACGAACTCCGAACGAAAAACGGAAATCTCGAGATTGCTCTTCTTC
>ONEU01000203.1 GCA_900316925.1 uncultured Eubacteriales bacterium | reverse complement strand
TCGGCGGAAATCGTAGTGCAGGTATCGGCTGCGGAGGATATGAAAGCGGGTGCAAAAATATCACTATCAGTAAAACCGTTATAAAAGTCGAAGCGACAAAGGGAGAATATTCTTCCAACTCTATAGGTGCAGGCCAAAATAACATCTGCGGCACAGTGACCATTGAGGACGATAGTAAAGTAATTCAAAAATAAAATACGGGGGGAACCCGAATGAAAAAAATGATAGCATTTTTATCAGCGGCGGCGATCGTTTCGGCAGTTTCCGTAACGGCATTTGCCACTGATGCAAACGAACAGTCTACAAATTCAAGAAAGTCGAATGTGACGATTTCTACAAGCGTTGCTCCTGCGTATATGGTGTCTATTCCGGCGAATACCACCGTTGCCTTTAATCAGACAAGAACTGCTTTTGGCACGGTAATGCTGGAGAGCGCAAGAATTGCTCCCAATAAGGCTGTCAAGGTGACGATTACCTCTGACGGCGAACTGAACAACAGCGCCGATCGGACAACCGTGATTCCCTACAGTCTGACGGCTGTCAAGGGCAATACGGCAGAAGAAGTCAGAGACGGCTATTTCACCACCTTGAAGGATATCGGCGAAAAGATCGAACTGACAATCAACATCAGCCAGAGAGCATGGGATTCGGCTGCAGCCGGAGATTACAGCGACACCGTAACATTCAACATTGCTTATGTGGAAGCAGGTTGATGAAGTCGGCGTATTTCAAAGGAGGTGACCGCTCCGGATGAAAAAAATAACGATCATGCTGCTGGCGGTACTGTTCCTATGTGTGCCGTGTATGACAGCCTTTGCAGAAACGTCCGAACAGAACGGAGCAGTGATCCATACAACCGTTCCGTCAACCTGCAGGATAACATTTGTGAGCAATGGCGGGAGAATAGCAGAAGGCGGACGCACTATGGACGGAACAGAGTCTTTTGAGCGCCGGTCGGAGCATACCTTTCAGATCATTCCGACAGAGGGGAAGGCGGTTGACAGGATACTCATCGACGGTGAAGACATGACATCACAGCTGGAGAACGGCTGTTATACGATGACGCTGACAAAGGACCTGGTGTTTGAGGTCACATACAAGGAAGCGGCTTCACACACAGAACCGGTGTCTGAGGCACCGTCCGTTCCGACAAAGCCGGAACCATCCGTCATTTCCGACACGCCCCGGATCTCCGAAGCTGCCAGGACAGGCGATACCACGACCGTTGCAGTATTTGTGATAGCCGTCATCGCGGCAGTATCCGTAGCATCCGGGATAGCTCTTGCCAAAACCAGAAGAAAAGAAACATAAAGAAGACGAACTCCACCGTTTCCCTGACCGGGGACGGTGGAGTTCCGGCATAATTGAAAAGAGCAAACGCACCAAGGAAACAGAGAAACCTTGGTGCGTTTTGTCGGTGTATTGAGTTTTTGACAGTATCTGAAATCAGTATACTCTGTGCTCATTTCCGGTTGAGATGTAATGCTGAAGCTTTGCCTTATACATGATCTCATCCGCAATACAGATCAGTTTTTCCAGGTTCATTCCGGGATGATCGGAGGCACAGGCACTGCCTACGGACAGCGACAGCTTTGTGTCTGCTTTCCCTCGCCAGCCGAGATTTCTCTCTTCCAGCTGCAGAATCAGAACGTCGATCATCTTTTTTTCCATTGTGGTCAATACGACGAATTCGTCCCCGCCTGTGCGGTAGCAGCACCCGTATTCTCCGAACACGTTACTGATAGAATCCGCAGCAGCGCAGATCAGTTCATCCCCGGCACTATGCCCAAAGGTATCGTTTGTTTTTTTGAGACCGTTGATGTCAATCGAAAACACTACCGTATTTTCCTCAATGCCCTTCCTTGCCAGCTCATTCAGGGCTTCCGAGTATGCATACCTGCTGGAAATGCCCGTGAGCGTATCCACATTGATCTGTATCATCTGTTCGTGTATTTTATCATCAGCCGCAAGCTGTGAAAACTCGGAATAATGGATAAACAGCAGGGCAAAGCCGATCGTGAGTGAGATATAGGCCGTTCTGACCTCTCCGCCGCAGAGCTCCTGTATGGCAATGCCTGCGATGATGAATACCACGATTCCGAAAAGCGAAAACCGGTTTTGCCTGCGGAACCTTTTCCCGTAGATGGCAAATTGAATGATGCTCAGGAGGATGATGGATAAATAAGAGACGATGTAGATGAAATAAAACCTTCCGTGCGCATAGTGATTGGTTCTGTCAACATAGAAGATCCATCCCGTGAAGATAGACATAAACTGGAATACCGTATTGACGGCAATGGTACCGACAATCAGTTTGTGAAAAATGTTATGTTCATGGAGCTGCAGGACGATGATCCCGCCGGCAAAAGGGGTAAGCGTGTAATCGAAGAATTTATCTATCCGTAAAAACCATTCCGAGATCTCCGTACAGCCGTTGAACGTCACCCCCAGCCATTCCGCAAGTGCGGAAGCAGCGATGATGGCATACGCAAGATAGCGGATTTTTTTGTCTTTCGGATGTATTCTGTCGTTTTCATAAACCAGGATGCTGAGGAGCGCGAGAGTCAACCAGGTAAACACAATTATTGATGTATAATACGTCATAAATCATCCCACTTTTTCTGTCAATAAAGGATCCGGATATATTTGCTGGGTACAAAGAGTAGCAAGCACGGGTTGTATGATAGAAAAGATGAAGTTCTGAAAGAGCCGCCGGTAAGCGCACCGTCAGGGGCGGCGAAAATGCTTCATTACAGAATGTGATAATATTGTAACATTACAAGTGATATAAAAGCAAGACAAAACAGGAGTGCTTTGACAGCTATAAAAAAATCGGTAAAATCCACAAAGAATCTGGAAATACTTGGATAATCTGACAGTCAGTGCTTGCTTTCCGGGGAGAGTTCATCGGCTGTCAGGGAAGTGATTTTTTCGGATTTCGGTATGGTGATGGTAACGGTAGTTCCTGATTTGCTGCTTTCAAAAATTAGGTCGCCGCCGCACATAGCCTTGAGTCTTGCACGGACATTATTCATTCCGACGCTCTGACGGCTTTTCTGCTGCTCGGTAATGGAGCTTTTTCCGGTGCCGTCGTCTTTCACCCGTATCAGCGTCATAAACGGGGTATCGCAGCTCTCGATCGCAATATGTCCGCCGTTTGTGCGGGTGCCGATGCCGTATTGTACTGCATTTTCAACAACAGGCTGCAGCACAAGAGGCGGCAGCATAAAGTCTGTTGCCTGAAGGTCGTAATCCACCGCAAAATCCTTGCCTTCGCCGTATTGCTCCAGAGCAAGGTATTCCTTTGTGTGGGCGAGCTCCTTCGTGAAAGGGATCAGCTCGTTAGTCGTGATGGATTCGAGATTTCCCCGCAGATATCCGGAAAAATGGGTAAGAGCAGGCTTCACCTTTCCGGGATCGCTGTCGCACAGAGAGATGATGACCTGAAGAGAATTGAAGATAAAATGCGGAGAGATCTGCCGCATCAGAAGAGCCGTTTTAGCCTGTGAAAGCTCAAGCTCCCGATGAAGCATATCGTTTTTCAGCTGCACCTCATAGCCGATGAACACCGTAAGGTACATCAGCATGATCCCGATAGTGTCAAGCGGTAATTCCGGAGCCGAGATGCAGACCATACAGCAGACGGCATACATTCCGCCGGCGGTGATGAACCACGCACGGACATTCTTTTCCGCCCTTGAAAAGATGACCAACAGGATGATCAGAACGGTCTGGAAAAGCAGCACCGCGGGATATCCATATTCCCTGACCGGCAGGAACCCCGAAACAAGCGTCAGCGGGACGCAGACGAACGAAATGGATGTCAGGAAGCTGCCGGCCCGGCGTGCCCGCTTGAAAAGAGCAGCTTTGAGAAACAAGCAAAAAAAAGATAATGAAAAGGCCTCCAGCAGATGGGCCAGAAGAGAGAGTACAGGTTCTGCCTCCGCCACTTCGATATCGGTACCCTTCTGAAGGGCTGCCGCCAAAATAGCATGATCGTAGATGGATAACGCAGTGCTCAACAGCGCAAGGATGACGCTGGGGACAAAAAATGAGATCTTGCGGTTCTCATGTTCCTTGATGACAAGGGTTGCCACAAGAAGTATGAGTATTACCGCAGAAAGAGTCTGGCAAAAAACAAGATATCCCATTTATACCTCCTGTGCTTTCGACAGCATACCATAGATGGTTTTACATGACTTCCTGATTGTCATAAAGACAGGGATGCTTATGATGACCATCAGAATTACCATCATGGCATAAATAACAAGGAACGGAAGATACGCCGTAGAGGGGGATGCGGAAATTCCGGGAGCAGCAACGGTCAGTATCAGGTTAACGATATCCGCCAGCGTCAGCAGTATGCCCAAAATGAAAACAAAGTAGGCATATTTGCGGCACTTGCGGGACAGTGTCTGTTCGCCGACCTTATGCAGCACAACCATCAAACCGATGATTGCAAGCCCTATTGCTGTGATGCCGGTAAGCTGACGTGCGGATGAAAGCACATCAGTAATCACCTGATAAGTATTAACGGTTCCCGGCGCAACTTCATCTCCCATGATCGACGAAAAACCATCAAGCACCAGATTGACGGCTTTGAGAACAAAACACACGATATGAAGGTACCATGAATACCGGAAATACCTGGAAAGCTCCATGATCCCGTAGACAAAAACCGAGCCGGTGATCCAGACAGCCACAAGCAAAAGTCCGGAGAAAGCCGCGGTCACGGTACCGGCAAGCTTCCCTGCTGCACCTGCGATCACGCCGGCAACGATGATGATCAAAAACGTGAGGAACGGCGTGAGCATTTCGAGAAGAAGTGTGACGGGAAGCAGTCTGAGCGACCGTTTACTGATCTTCATCATCATTCCTCCAGTCATCAGGCACCTCAAAATAGTTTGACGCACTTTTTACGATGGAACCGATACACATCTCCGCCCATGAATACTGGGACATATATTCTCCCCTGAAGGTATTGACCGCATAGGAATCTCCCATCAGGAAATTGTAATAATTGCAGTTGACTTCCGCCACATTGATGCTCCAGGCGTTCCATTCCTTTACGAGTACATTCTCGGCATGAACGGCTTTCAGGTCCATTTTCAGGCTTCTGAGCACGGAGCGGCACTGTGCTTTGATCCCTGTATCCGCATATCTGTCTTCCCACAGCACCGCACACAGTTCTGCAACAGATACGCCGGCTCCCCGGTGGTGGATAAGATAGGCAAACGCTTCTTTACTCATCGTTCTTGCAAAATGCATGGGTTTTCCGCTCTGGTCGAAAACCTCAAAATTGCCGAAGCACTGCACTCTGATATGGGAATGATCGTTCAGCAGCACCGGGCGGCGCAGATTGACGATCTCGTTCAGGATTTTCGCCTCTGTTACGGGTTTGATGAGGAATCCGCTGACATGGAGCGCAAACCCTTCCATTGCATATTCCGGGTGCCCCGTGACAAACACGATATTTGTAAAAGGAGATTTTTTCTTGATGGCCGATGCCAGTTCCAGTCCGTTCATTCCCGGCATTTCAATATCCAGCCAGACGATATCCGGATGCAGCTCTGCCACCTTGCCGAGTGCGGCAGTCGAATCCTTCTCTTCCTCATGGGTTCCGTCCGGATCGATCCGTCTCATCATCTCTGCGATCAGCCGCGCGGAGGCAAGCTTGTCATCAACAGATAAAGTTATCATCCATGATCTCTCCTTCATCTCTTTTTTTCAATCATAACATATAAAGTGATGCAAAAGCGAAGCAAGAAACCGGGTTTTCAGAAAAATCGGCGTTATAGACAACCTTTATTGAGTTCTTTCGACGAGATTAACAGTTTTACATCCTTTGCTGTGAAGGAAACGGCACTTACGTCTGATGCAATGGGGAAAATGGTTTATTCTCTGTTAAAATTGGTAAGATTGTATCATCCTTTCTCATAAAGCTCTGCCGGGCAGCATCCGGTCTTTGTTCACAATCGATAGTTACAGACGGGGTATGGATGCCAATTTAGGTGGAAAGGCAAATATTCTTCTTGCACCGGCAAAAACATTGACGTATTGGTAGGGATAGTGTATTATTATTACGGGCTGTGGGAGCGTTGCAAAATGTGTCGGATAGTGAACTGCCGCGGCTCTTGTCACAGTTATAAGGCGCTTTCAATGCTCCGTACAAAGCAGATGAATGATTCATTGTACCTGTGTTTTCGTGTAACGTTCCGTTCATAACTGGTAAGCCTAAAAAAGGAGGAATAGTATGTCTGTGATTCGAGCGGAGGGTTTGGTCAAAACCTTCCAGATCAGCGAAAAACAGCGAAAAGCACTGGGCATTGAAGAGAAGAAGAAAACCGCTGTAGACGGTATCAGCTTCACTGCCAAATCAGGAGAGATCTTCGGTCTGCTGGGACCGAACGGCGCTGGTAAAACCACCACCATGCGTCTGCTGTCCACACTCATCAAGCCTGACAGCGGTGACGCTTTCTTTGATGATGTCAGTGTTGTCAAACAGCCGCAGATTGTGCGTTCGCGCATCGCTTTTCTCACCACCGACCTCAAACTGGATGTAAAATCCACCGCTACCGGTATGTTCGATTTCTTTGCCGAGCTATACCATGTTCCGAAGGATCAGGTTAAAAAGCGCAAGGACGAACTGTTTGAGGGCTTCCATATCAACACCTTTGCCGATACCAAGATTTCCAAGCTCTCACAGGGGCAGAGACAGAAGGTGTCGCTGGCTATTTCGGTGCTGCATGACCCTGAGTTCATCATCTTTGACGAGCCGACCAACGGTCTGGATATTATTTCCACCCGTGATGTCAGAAAATTCATTCTGGACATGAAGGAACGCGACAAATGCATGATCATCTCCACACACCTGTTTGATCTGGTAGAACGTGTCTGTGACCGTGCGGCAATGGTCATTAACGGCAAGATTGCTGCCAATGACACGATTGCCGCCCTGACCAAGGACAAGCCGTTGGAGGACACCTTCTATGACATTTATATCCAGCATACCGGAGGTGAGCCGAAATGAATTTCAGAGATATATGGGCAATTGCCAGAAAAGACCTGATCGCCTGCATTAAGGACAAGGTCATCCTCGTACAAGTCCTGGTGCTGCCGTTCATCATTGTGTTCGGCTATGCCAGCCTGATGACGGCCATGAACGGATCGGATAATGCAGGAGACATGAAGGCGGAGAACGCCTATTATGTCAACGCTCCCGCCGAAATAGAGAGCCAGCTGACAAAGATCGGCTATCAGAAGGCCGGCGAAGGAGAGACCGAAAAAATCAAGCATCAGATCAAGGATAAGAAAGCCAATCTGCTGATCGTGTTCCCGCAGGATTTCAAGATGAAGACGGAAAACGGGGCAGACCTTGACAATGTGGAAATCTGGTACAACTCCGATAAGCGTTCCTCGCTTACCCAGTATTCAATGGTCAGCGAATTGCTGAATACCTTCCAGCCCAAGGTATTTACCGTCAACGCCGATACGAACGTGACCTACAATTTCGGCGACCCGAATTCTGCTCTCAAGAATTTCCTGGGTATGATTCTCCCACTGATGGTACTGATGTCGGTATTTATGGTGTGCATGAACCTTGCCGCCCAGGCCATCACAGGCGAAAAGGAGCGGGGCTTTATGAACACCCTGCTGATTACGCCCGTCAAGCGCAGCAGTCTTGCCCTGGGTAAGGCGCTCTGCATTTTCATTACCGCAATCGTCGGCGGTTTGTCTGCCTTTACGGGCATGGCGGTCTCTCTGCCCCAGCTGGGAAAAACCTTTGGTGCAGAAGAGGGCTTCTCCTTCAGCTTCGGTGACTACTTCCAGCTGTTTGCCGTCACCATTACCGCCGTTTTTGTCCTGGTGGGAATCCTTCTGATCGTCTCCACCCTTGCCAAGGACATTAAGCAGGCAACCACCATTTCACCGATCTTTATGATGGTACTGATGATTGCCGGTATGCTCACCATGTCGGACAACATTCGTGATGCTGTGGAGGGAATTGGCACGGTGAATTACCTCATTCCCGCCTGGAACACCATGCGTGTGATGCAGGAGATCATCGCTGCCAAATATGACGCTGTCAACGTTGCCATCACCTGTGGCGTCAATCTGGTTGTAACCGTGCTGATGATTGCCGTTATCAGCCGCCTGTTCGACCGTGAAGCCATGCTGAAGGACTGATCGGCAGCCGAACAATAACAGAACGAACTTCCGGGGGAGACCCTTTGTGTAGAGCAAAGAATCTCCCCCGGTTTTTTAATCATCTGATACTTATATCAAATAAACGAATAGACAAAGAAGTAAGAACTGTCAGGGGCAAGCCCCCGCACCCCCAAAAGAGTTTCGCTCTCTGCGGAGAGCGAGTCGAGGGGACTTTCACGAGAAAGTCCCCCCGACACCCCCGAAAGCGAAGCTGTGATTTCTACGGTTTTGCGTGATAACATTATCTTATGCACCATAGATCTGGTAGTATTGACTTTCTGCCTGACTGGCCTTTCTGGCGCCGTTCATGCATCTCGGCGAAAGCAAAGAGCAGTTGTGTCTGCATCCGCTGCATCGCAGGCCGCTGAGATAATCTGCAAGAGACGGCTTCTCCTCCTGGTATTCATCCTCTTCCTCGATCTGCTCCTGACTTTCTTCTTCACTCACGGTTGAGTCCGTTATCTCCTCCGGCGTATTATCTCCGATGCCGGAAGTGCTTTCCGGCTCCTGAACCTCATTGTCGTAGGTGGTTTCTTCCTGGCTGGAAATTTCCGCTTCGGAAGACCCGGATTCACTTTCGTGGCTGCTGCTTTCAGGAGTTTGTATGGGTTCGGTTTCAGAATGATTATTGTTGGAAGCAGTAGGGCTGTTATCGGCTTTACTGCTTTCGTTTTCTGATGCGGCAGAGTTTTTGGTTACCGTTTGGGAGCTGTTGGTTGACGAATGACTCAGGGAAGCTGTCCTGGAGGATTCCTGACTGACCGTCTGGATCATATCGTCGTTGCCGGGGACGAGGGCGCTGCTGACAAGGCTGTAAGAGATGCACAGCGCCGCATAAACACATATCAATAAGGTAATGCTCTTTTTTCTCATAATACATTCACATCTCGCAGCAGACTGATGGAAAATAACACGATCAGCAGGAGATAACACCCCAGTCTGAACCATTTCAGATAATGAGGAATTTCCTTATACATTTTTCCGGCAAGGATACCGGAAATAAACAGCATGAAGAGCATGGGGGAAAGGGTGCTTGCAATGGCAAAAACCGTACCTGAAAGAAGTGCATAGCCCAGCGGAAGAGATGCTGCATAGCCTGTCATCAGGATCAGCGGCGCACAGGGAGTAGCCCCGTAGGTGATCCCCATACCGATAAGAGCCGCATGGTTCGATTTTTGATATGCCGGTTTTTTGGGTTCATCATCCTTGCAGCCCTTGCAGGTCTTGCAGCTTTTATGTCCTTTATATTCCCTGATCCATCCGATCAGGAGCCAGATACCCATGAGGAGCATCACGCTGTCAGCGATCAGTCCGGTTCTCACGCCGAACACACAGCCGTTTTCGTCAATGATATTGCTCCCGACAACGGAAGCGATGCCGCAGAGAGCGATCACGGCAAGGAACTTTCCGAGAAAGAACTCACAGAAGCCCAGGAGCGACTGTTTCATGCTTTGCATGTGTGTTGTCAGATAGCCGTACAGGGCGGTGCTGATGCCGGAACCGCAGCAGGTGCCGCATCCCATCCCTACAGAGGCAGCCGCCGTAAGACTTTCCGTAAAAATCGTCATTACCATGCCTTCAACCCCTTTCGCTTGCAATCAGAGCCGCACCGATTGCCCCGTTGAACTGCGGATACTGAGCGACATAGACATCTCTCATCAGCTCCTCCTCAAAGGCATGGTGCAGACCGGTGTTGAGTGCTCCGCCGCCGGTCATCAGGATATCGCCGCCTTTTTCGGTCTTTTTCATCATCTTGATGATACGCTTTGCCATGGACTGGTGCATCCCGGCAAGAATATCACAGCGGTCATACTTTCTTGCCACCAGGGAGATGACCTCCGACTGTGCAAAGACAACGCAGGTGCTGTTGATGTCACAGGGATTTGTTGCCTTGAGTGACAGCGGTCCTACATGATCGATAGTGGTTTCGAGGATCTGCGCAATGACCTCCATGAATTTTCCTGTGCCGGCGGCGCATTTATCGTTCATGCTGAAATTCTTTACGCCGTAGCCGGAGTCGAGATAAATGATCTTGGAATCCTGTCCGCCAATATCAATAATCATGCCGGGACGGTACTGCCTGGGGGCAGTGAGCCGCACGCCGTAAGCATGAGCGGTAATCTCCGAAATATCGTCGTCGGCGACCTCCAGGATCTTCCTGCTGTAGCCTGTTGCCATGATATATCCGATATCGGACGGCGAAAGAGTATTTCGCTTGCAAAGCTCGGCGGCAATCTTTTTGGCGGTGCCGTTGTTATCAATACCCGTACTGCGTACCATGGTATCCATCACACGTCCGTTACCGATCAGTGCCGCTTTCAGGTAGGTGGAACCACCGTCAAGTCCTATATAGTATTTTCCCATTATGTTCCCTCCTCAGAAGCTTCTGCGAACAGCTGCCGGCTTTTCCGGAGCCTGTTTCAGTTTTATCAGCTCGATGAACGCCTCGATGCGGATCCTCAGCTGTTCGATATCCTCTTCGTTGTAGTCGCTTTCCAGACGGATCATCGGTATCCCAAGCTGTCCCAGCTCATTCTCGATTCGCTTGTATTCATAATCGTACACCAGGCAGCCCCGGAGCACATGATAGATCACACCCTGTATCTGATTATCCTTTATCAGTTGTTTCAGACGGTAGATCCGCTGTGAATTGTCTGCGAAGGTGGGGCAGGGGCAGGGACGCAGCGAACGGTTGGCGAGTGCGCCGATCATGCCGTCAAAACTGTCGTCGGTAATGACTGCCGGGTCCCACAGTCCCCGTTCTCCCATGCAGGTCTCGTCGCCGGCAACGATACCGCCCATTTCTTCTATCAGCAGCGGTATTTTGATATTCGGAAAGACAATCGGAGAGCCGGTCAGGAGTATCCTGGGGAGCTTTTTGGATGTGACCGTCTTCTTTTCCGAAATATTCTTCCTCAGGGATTCATTCACCCGGTGAAGTGCTTTTCCCCAGACATCCGCTGGCATATAGGAGGATGAATTGAGTATCGCCATGGCGTGACTTCCTCTGATCAGGTATGGCACCCGCTTTTTCAGCCGGATAAATTCCGACAGCTCATACTGGGCATAGCCTACCTTGCGGAATCCGTCCGCAAGACTTTCGTAGGTGATTTTATTGCCGGTAGCCTTTTCCAGCCGTTCCATCAGCTCGTAGAGCTGTCTGATATATTCCTCCATATCCTCGTCCTCTCTCGAGGCGGGGATATGCATTGTCATCACGTTACAGTAAGCGGAAAGCATCCCGGCTATTTTCTTTTTGCAGTCACAGGTGACGGGGATGACCATCATGGAGCAGTCCTTGTAGATCGGCATCAGTCCTGTCTGCTGAAAGCCTGCCACAGCCTTGACAAGCGGACAGGCATCTCGCGGAGCAATGCTGTCGCCAATGGAAAATGCGGTATAGTTTCCGCTGCAAAGCTTGACGGGTACCGCTCCGGCAGCATAGATCAGCTCCGGCGGCGTCATCACACAGTAAGTGCCGATGGTTTTCTGCCCGGGGGCCTTTTCGATGGGCTTCATCTCCACATAAATGCGTTCAAGTGCCCGGTAAAACGGTTCCATGCCATCCGGTGCACCGGAAAGCTCTTTGAGCCGTCGCAGATATTTTGCCGCTGTCTGGGTCTCCTTATTGATAAACCGCTTATCCTGTCTTTGCTTCAATGATTCCGCTTTAATGATATCCGTCATTTGTCAGACCCTCCTTTTTTCTCTGGCTCATAGCCGGACATGATGGTCTTTCTGGATGAGGTATACAGCCTGATGCCGGCACAGGTCATGGAAAGCGCCTTGTCCTCCGGACAGCAGCGTATACATTCTCCGCACATGATGCAGTTTGCGGAGGTTACATCCACCTTTTCTCTTTCCGTGTAGATCATCTTGATTCCCATAGGACAAGCCTCATAGCAGGCACCGCATTCCGTGCAGGACTGTGTGTCCTTCTTGATGCGGAACAATGACAGCTTATGGAAGAAGCCCATGATGGTTCCCAGGGGGCATATCGTGCAGAATGCTCGGCGCTTGAAGAAGCCTGCCATCAGCACCAGGATCATCAGAAAACCGCTGACATAAAGGCTTGTACTCATGCCGGCAAGTACCGGTGATACAGCCACCGCCGGACAGAAATTGCAGAAGTTCCCCCCGGCGAAGCATAAGCCTATCATTATCAGAACCAGGCACCATTTGATCGGCGTGACTGCCTTGTACATCTTTTCGTTCATTTTAACGCCTTCTGTTTTTGTCCTGCGGCGGATCTTGTCCATGATATCCTGCATCAGTCCTACCGGACAGAGGAACCCGCAGATCACACGGCCCAACAGAAGGATGAAGCCCACCGTACTTCCCAGGAAGATCAGGATGTTGTACCAGGGCAGCTCAAACAGCTCATTCAGATGGGAGAGATAATAGCAGCTTGATGAAGTCATCTCTTCCGTGTTCCAGGGGCAGGACAGGACCGGGATACTCAGGCTTGACACTCCCATTCCGAAGATCAGCCCGCCCCAAATGGCGAGAAAGGCGAAGCTGACCATGATGATCCAGCGCAGTACCATGAACCACACAGGCTTTTGTCGGGGCGGTGTACCCTTTTGCCTGCCTGTCCGCACATCGGCGAACCGTGAATGTTTTTTGCCGGCCTTGGCCAGGAGCCTTCTGAGGATGACCACCAGCACGATTCCGGCTGCCGTCAGTCCGATGATGATAAAAAGCGGTATCAGTACGGTGAGATAATCCGCCGACAGGATTTTTCCGATGCTCGTTGAAAAATCACTTGTCTCAGGCTCAAAAAACGGGAGCAGATAGGCAAAATAGGCAAGGGCAGCGATGCCGGCGCATATCAAGACGGTGATGATGATTTTCTTTACCGATTTCATGATGCTTTTTTCACCTCTCTGTATCTCTTCTGTGTCAGCATTTCGGAAAAAGCCTCCATGCGGATCCGCAGCTGTTCCACATCCTGGTACTGATAATCGGTTTCCAGCCGGAACACCGGTATTCCATATTGTGCCAGCATGGTCTCGATCCGCTCAAGTTCAAAATCATATTCGATTTGTCCTTTCAGGACATGATAGATCACGCCTTCAATTTTCCTGTTCAGAACGGACCATGAAACATAATCGAACAGCACATCATTTGTTACATAAGCCGGGGCGGCATCATAGCGGAGCCATCTGGAAGCAATATTCCGGATCAGTCGGTCACGGCCTCCCCACAGGGATTTGGGGGGATAGGTGACAAATGACTTCATTGACAGATAATCAACCGCCTCGCTGATCGTCAGGCCGACATCACTGACAAGGAACGGTATTTTTTCATTCGGGAAAAGAACCGGCGACCCCAGAAGCATGACGGAAGGCTCCTTCTGAGCCAACTGATTCGATGCACCGGAATAATAGGCAATCTCATTGATGAGACACTCGGTATGATATCTCCACTCCTCCGGTGAAGGGGTTATATAGTACGCATTGATTACGAATAATCTTGCGGCGTCGGTAATGATATCCTTGTGTCCCCGTGAGATCTCAATAAACCTGCGCATGGTGATCCTTGCATCAGAAACGGTTTTCATGGCAGAAACGACGGCGCCTCTTGTCACCCTTGTTTTCGTCTGTTCTGACACCGCCTCACACATTGCTTTCAGCTGACCGGCATATTTTTCCACGGCATATTTGTCCGTTCTGTCCGGCGGCACATCCAGCAGGCATACCTTCCGTCCACTGCTCTTCAGGTCATAAGCAATTTTCCTCATGCTGTCGTTGATGAGCGGAACAATAAACAGGGAATCTGACAGATCGGCACTCTCCGGCCTGTTGATATAACCGGTGATAGAACGGCTGATCGGGTCCGTATCCCTGGGAACCAGGTCATCCGACCATGCGCAGGAGCCGAGGCTTCCGCCGATGATCCAGTACGGATCAGCACCTGATGCGATCACCAGTTCCTCCGGGATGGCTGTTCCGAGCAATACGACCTTATGTGCCTGCGTATCCGGCTCATACGCCCAGTCATACGCTCTGCTGCAAAACCATCTGATTTCTGAAAGTCTGATATGATCGTTGTAAAGCCTGTTCAGGCTCTCGCAGTATTCCTTATCAAAGCTGTCTGTTTTATTTGATGATACATTCTGATGACGCATGGTCAATCCCTCCTGATGACTGATTTCTGTATTTCTTTCGTGACTCCATATTATAATAGTTCATTGGAGTTTCAATGGAATGTTTAAGGAATTTAGGTGGAATTTTCCGATCGGGAACTATCCTGTTTCCACAACAAGAAAGCCGCAGCGGTGCAGAAATCAATCTGTACGGCTGCGGCCCTCGTTTTGTGCATTTGGAGTGATTACTTGATATTCAGATATTCTGAAAATCCTGTAATCATAAATAGCTCCATCACTTTCTGGTTGACAGTGATCGTCATTGTTTTCTCCTTAAAAAAAGCCGGACAGTGCATCAGCACCATCCGGCATAGTGTTTTGTCATTTTGAGATTATCAGGATACGGTCACCTTGAAGAATTTCTTTGAGACATTGCCCAGGCCGTCCTTTGCCCTGACACAGACTTCATAGACAGTTTTGGCGGTGGGTTTGATCGTCACCGCACGATTGGTGGAATACTTCTGCTTGAGGGTCCATTTGGAAGCATTGTTTCTCTTGTAATACACGGCGTAGGTATAGTTTCCGCCTCCGTTTTTAGCGGAACAATTCAGAGAGATTTGCTCTCCTAACCGAATGTTCGCGGAAGCAACGGTGGAGGTGTTTTCCGGAACGGTGACAGACACGTTGACACGCTTGGTGATGATGACATTGCGGGAGTCCTTTACCTTAACGGAAATGTTATAAACCGTTGCCTTTGTGGGCTTGATGGTGATGGTGCTGTTTGTTGAGAAGGACTGTTTCAGATGATAGGAAGTCTCGGAAGCCTGTTTGTAATAGACCGCATAGGTATATGCTCCCAGACCGCCGGTGGCCTTTGCCTGAATCTTGATGGTATCCTTCAGGCCGATGTTTCCGGAGATCACGGAGGCGTTCCGGAGCTGGGGGAATACATTGATCTGGAAGGACTTATCGACGATCGTTGATTTGCTGTCTTTCACCTTTACAAGGACGTCATATTTTTCTGCTGCTGCGGGTTTAAAGGTAACCGCTGCATTCGTATTGTAGTCCTGCACCGTCGTCCAGCCGGAAGAGGATGCCGTCTTGTAGTAAACGGCGTAGGTGTAATTTCCCGAACCGCCCTTAGCGGAAGCATTTACTGTCAATGTTTCTCCGAGCTTGACATTCTGTGCGGAGATGGCAGAGGTGTTTGAAAGCTTTTCCTCGGGGGCAGGCGGCTGATAGGAGAAATTGTTTACCGTATACTTGTTATTTGAGCTGCCGCTGATGGAAAAGGCATTATATTTGTTGGTGGTGAGAGAAATATCCACCGTCTGCTTGGAATTGCTGCCGTTGTCGAAGATGATATTGCCGAACTCGCCGGCGCTGTTGAAGCTGATCTTGTAGATATCATTATTGCTGCTGTCAACACCGCACTTGGTCATCTTCACGCCCGGCCAGGAGGCATTCTTGGAGGAGCCTTCCCATGCGTAGGCGTAGACTTCGCTCCAGCCTTTATTGTTGATAAAGTAGTAATCCTGATACAACTCGCGGACCTCTATCTCCCCTGTATATTGGGAGAGCGTATTGATCCTTGACTCAAACTCGTCCTTCACGCTCTGATCGGCGGTCGTTTGTCCTTTGTACTGATAGTACAGCTTTTTCAGGGCCTGATAACTGTCATAAGAAGCGTAGGCATAATACTGGGACAGGATTGAAGCAACCTTGCTCAGCTCTGCGGTGATATCTGTTGAGATGTTCTTGAGAGGACGTGTGGCCGCACGCTGGTTCAGGGGGGAGGATGCTGTGCGTGAGCCTTCCATAATGTAGCTGTATTTCGGGTATTTCTTCTCGTCGGTTATATTCACGCCGTAGAAGATCACTTCGTTCTGATAGACCTCGGTAATATATGCCTGTGAGTTAAAGCCTATTCCGTTATTGCTGTCAAGGGCGTCATCGGAGGATTTCGGCATCTTGGAGCCTGCCAGCGAGGGGGTATGGATCATGTGTGCGGCAGTGCCGTTTTCGTTGGAGTAATTGTAGTCCATGGCGAAATCCTCATGGGTGTGTCCCGAAAGGAAGACGATGTGGGGATACTTTTCCAGGATCGCCTTGAATTTCTGGTTGGAGGAAAAATTCGGGTTGAGCAGTCCGCTGTAATAGGGCTTGGACATTCTGTCGCCGGCGCCGAAGCCCCTGAGGGGAGAATGTTGAACCAGGAAAATGTTCCGGTTCTGATAGTTCTGCTCAATCAGGTTGGACACCCATGTAAGCTGTTCATCCGAAAAGACCGCTGCATCGCTGGGAGCCTTGTTCAGCTCTATCGCCATGAAAATGAAGAGGTCGCCCGTTGTTTCTTCCACTGTGTAAAAATACGGTTTCCCGCTGTTGGAGCCGTCAGTGCCGGTTGCTTTCATAAATTTTTTCAGACCGTAGTCTACACCCTGGTGCAGATCATGGTTGCCGTCGGATTCCCAGACCGGATTGACAAAGCTGCTGGTGCTCAGTGCCTTTTCGTAGGCGTCCCACTCCTTGTCGGGGCCTTTGTCGTTTGTAATGCAGTCACCCGAGACGATCAGATAGTCGGCGCCATTTTTAACGCTGTAAACAAGTCCTTTTTTAAAGTTGCTCTCACCGTTTTTGTACCAGTCGTTTCCTTTGTCGATGTGTACGTCTGAGAAGGTACTGAACTTGTAAAGCAGGTTGCCGCTTACCTGGGAGAGTCTTTTGTTTGAGGGAATGTCGTAAACGGTATCGGCGTCAGCGGTGTAAAGTGAGCCTGTGGTTGCAATCACCTTCGTTGCACCTGCCGGGATAGCCGTGTGATAGCCCATGGCCACAGTCTTTGTCTCGCCTGATTTCATGTTCAGCTCATCAATCGGATAATATCCGTCAAGTGCTTTGGTGTTGTCAGCCCAATACAGCTTATACTTTCCGGAGGTATTTGCTTTCAGCGTGATGGTGCCCTCCGCATAGCCGGCTTTATCCTTTGAACTGCCGGTGAATGTGTAGGAAAGACTGACTCCGAAGGTTGCACACAGACGATTCTGCTGGCTTTCCTGGGAAGTGACGTCAAGGCTATCCGCATAGACCGTGCTGAATGACGATGCAAGCATCGGTACAGTCAATGCTGCCGAAAGCAAAAATGCCGCTACCCTGGAACACGCTTTGGAACTCATAATGATCATCCTTCTTTCTTTGTGATTTGTCGGAAACTTCATTTATCACATTATACCACGATTTTTGTAATTGTAAATAAAGATTGTTGCATTTGTTAATGAATTGTAAAATTTTTGATGGCTGACACGTCAGGTCTCGGTGGCTTGTTCATATCAATCAATATTCCCTGGCGGAATGGAAGCAATGATAAGTCTGATCCCCGGGACTGTTCCGGACTGTCAGAAGGGGAACGCTATCCTGCGGAAAATCCCCCCTTGAAATAATAAGCTGATCATGTTATGATCAAACCAGATTGCATAACAGTAACATCTGACGCGGTCAGGGAAATGGAGAGGTCGTATGTTGAAACTATTCGGAAACCTGAAAAAGACAGAGTGGGGACTCGTGGGTCTATCTCTTGTCTTTATTATTTTGCAGGTATGGCTTGACCTGACAATGCCGGAATATATGGCAGAGATCACGAAGCTTGTGCAGACGGAAGGCAGCGAAATGTCAGAGATACTTGCTAACGGCGGTATGATGCTTGTGTGTGCGCTGGGCAGTCTGGTGGCTTCTGTTGTCACGGCGGTCTGTTCCGCAAAAATCGCCGCGAATTTCGGTGCGGAGCTTCGCGGAAAGCTGTTCAGAAGGGTACAGAGCTTCTCAATGGAAGAGATTGGTCATTTCTCCACCGCAAGTCTCATTACACGCTCCACGAATGATATCATGCAGGTGCAGCTGCTGATCGTGATGGGACTGCAAATGCTCATCAAAGCACCCATTACGGCTGTCTGGGCAGTTTATAAGATTTCGGGAAAAGCAATGGAGTGGACGGTTTCCACGGCTGCGGCGGTGGGTGTTCTATTGATCGTGGTGCTGCTCGCCCTGGTTCTCACGCTTCCGAGATTCAAGAAAATGCAGAAACTGACAGATGATGTGAACCGGGTCACCAGAGAAAATCTTACCGGTATCCGAGTTGTCCGTGCGTATAATGCCGAGCCGTACCAGGAAGAAAAATTTGAAAAGGCGAACCGGGCACTGACCGCTGCGCATCTTTTTACGCAGCGGACATTGTCCTTTATGATGCCGAGTATCCAGCTGATTATGAGCGGACTGGCGCTGGCAATCTACTGGATCGGCGCTATTCTCATCAATCAGGCGGGACTGAAAGAAAAGATCACGCTTTTCTCCGAGATGATGGTATTCTCCCAGTATGCGATACAGGTAGTCATGGCCTTTATGATGCTGGTGGTTATCTTTATGATACTTCCCCGTGCGTCTGTTTCGGCAAAGCGTATCGGTGAGGTTCTGGATACAAGGCCCACCATTATTGACGGAGATCAGACGGAAGGAGCCGCCGGCAAAGTGGGTGAGATCGAATTCAGGAACGTATCCTTCCACTATCCTGATGCCGAGGAATGTGTGATCGAGAACATTTCGTTTACTGCCGGTAAGGGAGAAACCGTTGCAATCATCGGCTCGACCGGCTGCGGTAAAAGTACCGTGATCAATCTGATCCCCCGTTTCTATGATGCGACGGAAGGACAGGTCCTCGTTGACGGGGTTGATGTCAGGAATTATACCCAAAAAGCTCTCCGCAATAAGATTGGTTATGTGTCCCAGAGAGCGATGCTGTTTACGGGCACCATCAGCTCAAATGTAGCTTACGGAGATAACGGCGGCGTGGCTCCCGATAATGACGTGATAAGCTCCGCCGTAGCCGCCGCACAGGCAACGGATTTCGTTGAGAATATGGAAGGCAGCTATGACGGCTATGTGGCGCAGGGCGGGACAAATCTTTCCGGCGGTCAGAAACAGCGGATTTCCATTGCCCGTGCCATTGCAAGAAAGCCGGAAATCTTTATCTTTGACGACTCCTTTTCGGCACTTGACTATAAAACGGACCGTGAGCTCCGTAAAGCGCTGGATCAGGAATGCGGCGATGCAACCCGTATTATTGTTGCACAGCGCATCGGTACGATCCGTCATGCGGATAAGATTATTGTTTTGGAGGAAGGCAGAATTGCCGGAATGGGGTGCCACCATGAGCTGATGGAAAGCTGTGACGTATATCAGCAGATTGCTCTTTCACAGCTTTCAAAGGAGGAACTGGCGTAATGGAGAACAAAGAATATCAATTCGGACAATATAAAAAGAAGCGTCATGGTCCTCACGGCGGTCCTCCGGGTATGGGCTTGGGTGAAAAGGCAAAGGATCTGTTGGGCACCTGGAAAAAGCTGATCGACTACTGCCGGAAATATATTGCCGTATTTATCATTGCGATTATCTGCGCCTCCGTCGGCACGGTGCTGACACTTATGGGACCGGATATGCTTTCCAGGATGACAGACGCGGTCACGTCAGGAATTGCTCCCGATACCGGAAAAATGGCGCGGATCATGGGAGATATATCAAATAATGTCACCGCTAATATGAAAACGGTCATGGGCAGTATCACGGCAGGCATCAGTGATCCGGCAAAGATGCAGGAAAGGATGAACGCGGTGATGGTGTCGCCGGATATTTCCGACACTGATAAGGCGGAGCTTCAGAAGCTTTTTTCTGATATGGGACAAAACACCGACCGGACGCAGATGCAGGCAAAGCTATTAACCTTGCCTGAAAGTATCCTGAAGGTTATGTTCCCGGATATCACCGTCAATGGCGTATCCATTCCCTCTGCCGATCAGGTTGCGACCCTGAAGCTGTTCGGGAGTCTGGATACGGGGGATGAAGCGGCAATGCGCTCTGCCTTGGCGGATATCCCCGGAAGCGTCACAAAGGCGCTTTATACCGATATTACCATCGACGGCGTTACTGTCACCGGAGAGGATCAGCTTGCCATGATGGAGAGCTTTGCCGGGATGGATGCCGGTAACCAGGAGGCAGCGAAGAAAGCAATGGAAGGTCTTCCTGCGTCCATCGAGGGGCTTATTTCGTCCTCCATTGATATGGAAGCGGTTGTCACCATCGGTCTGACCCTGGTTGCCTTCTATGTGCTCAGTTATCTTTTGTCTGCAATTCAGGGCTTAATCATGGCAACCGTAACGCAGCGTGTTTCCAAAAGAATGCGCACGGAAATTTCCCAGAAGATCAACCGACTCCCGATGTGGTTCTATAACAGGACCAGCACCGGGGATGTGCTTTCCCGTGTTACCAACGATGTTGATACCATCAGCCAGTCTCTCAATCAAAGTGTCGGCAATCTGATCACCTCCGTCATACTGTTCTTCGGATGCCTGGTGATGATGCTGATCACAAACGGATGGATGACCCTGACGGCGGTTGTTTCCAGTATACTGGGGTTTGTGATGATGTTTGCGGTGATGGGCAAAAGCCAGAAGTACTTTGCCCGCCAGCAGATGCACCTTGGCGAGATCGACGGCCATATCGAGGAAATATATGCAGGCCATACCGTTGTAAAAGCCTACAACGGGGAAGAAAGTGCGCAGAAGACCTTTGATGAGATGAACGGGAACCTCCGGGACAGCGCCTTCAAGGCTCAGTGCCTGTCCGGTCTGATGATGCCGATGATGATTTTTATCGGAAACTTCGGCTATGTGGCGGTTTGTGTGGTAGGCGGTGCGATGGCACTCAGCGGACAGATCGGTTTTGGCGTGATCGTTGCCTTTATGATGTACGTCCGCTACTTCACCCAACCCCTTACCCAGATCGCCCAGTCGGTACAGTCTCTCCAGTCTGCTGCGGCAGCAGGTGAGCGTGTGTTTGAATTTCTTGATGCCGAGGAAATGGAGGATGAAAGTGGTAAGGTGGCAGTGCTTCCGGCTGTCAGGGGACAGGTTGAATTTGATCATGTGAAATTCGGCTATGAGGATTCGGATAAAATCGTGATCCATGATTTCTCAGCCGTTGCCAGCCCCGGACAAAAGGTGGCTATCGTCGGCCCGACCGGCGCCGGGAAAACCACCATGGTCAATCTTCTGATGCGTTTCCATGAGATCCAGGGCGGCGAGATACGCATTGACGGGACACCTACGAACAAAATGACCCGGGAGGCCGTTCATTCACAGTTCTGCATGGTGCTTCAGGATACCTGGCTTTTTGAAGGGACCATCAGTGAAAACCTGGTTTACAATTCAACAGGGATCAGTAAAGAAAAGATCAAAGAGGCGTGTAAGGCCGTAGGACTTCACCACTTTATCCGAACCCTGCCCAAGGGGTACGATACGGTACTCAACGATCAGGTCAATCTCTCGCAGGGGCAGAAACAGCAGCTTACCATTGCCCGTGCGATGATTGCCGACAAGCCGATGCTGATTCTTGACGAGGCAACCTCCTCCGTTGATACCCGAACGGAGCAGCAGATCCAGAAGGCGATGGATAAGCTGATGGAGAACAGGACTTCATTTGTGATAGCGCACAGGCTTTCAACCATAAAAGATGCTGATCTGATCCTGGTGATGAAGGACGGGGATATTATAGAGAGCGGAGATCACGAAGGACTACTTGCGGAGGACGGCTTTTATGCACAGCTTTATAACAGCCAGTTTGAGAGTGCATAGCTGAAAAGAGAATAGAAGTACCGTCAGGCTTTGTTGTCGGTCAGTTACACAGCAATAACGGACGGCAGGATCATTCTTTCTGAATGAACTGCCGTCCGCTGTTTTTTTCACCGGATAAGGAAAAACGGAAATCAGCATTGAAAATCCATGCAAATACTCCGTCAACAATGATGAGAAGTTGGTGTTTCCGACAGCGAATTTTGGAAAGGGGTCCGAGGAAAACCTTTTTTTCGCCAGAAAAAGGTTTTCCCTGGTAACTGGCAGGATACAATCGATTACCTCTGATCGTCAAGGGAGGCAATAGGAGCCGGCGGCGGTGATTACTGTCACCAGAAGGGCGGCGTAAACGGCGGAGAATACAGCGACGCATATTATCAACCCGGCGATACGGTGACGCCGACACCCCTACTCTCGATCTGGTGGCTGTGTATGCCGTGACAGAGGACACGGAATTTATCAATGAGTGGGGCGAAAAAAATATCGTTTCTGCAAGACAGCTCCATTGGACGAGCCTGACGCATTCCGTTTATCTGACAACGGGATGGTACTCATTCAATGAGAGCACCGTTGATGTTCCCGAGAACATCGTGTTTATCGTAGACGGAAACGTGAATCTGATTCTTCCCGACGGGTGCAGCGTCATCTTTGAAACAGCCGCCGACAAGAGTTCCTTTTCGGGTGATACCCTGCTGCTGCGGCGACATTTGTATGTACGGATGAGTGATGCGGACATACAGTGACGATAAAAACGCCGATCCTCTCGGATGGAAGTCGTGGGAACGCCCCGAAAAACACCGTGTATTCTGTAACCGGCAATCCGTCCGGAAACGAGTTTATCGTTTTCATTGCGGCTGCTGTCGTTTCCTTAGCAATGAGCATGGCAATGATCGGCTCTCGCAGGAAAAAGAACCGGGGTTAGTGTATCCTTCATGCTTTCTGCCTGTTGTAGAATGACAAGTAAAAACAAAAATTTCTCTCGGTGACTTTTTTAGAGTGATGTACACGGAGATTATCCAGTATTAGAAATACTTTTTTATTGCTGCACTGAATCAATCTTCTCATA
>ONEU01000206.1 GCA_900316925.1 uncultured Eubacteriales bacterium | reverse complement strand
TAATTATTACATTTATTATTATACATCAACCACATTATTTGTCAATGTTATCCCGGAAAGTCATCGCGGATTTGTTATGTTAGTGTATGATCATTCATGGAAAAGCAAGCATGGGTGGTATGACAGAGATGGATAATCCGGATGTCTCTGTGGATTTCCTGCCCCGGAGAAGCGAAAAGTCGGAATATAGCATCATTGCACAAATTACCGGTGCACATTTCTATCAGTATGCCATGAACAAATTACCGATCTGGTGTTGGATTATGACCGCATTCAGTGTAAAATGGAGACAAGGGATTTTTTAAGGAGGTATCCATGATGTTCAATTCATTCGTCAGAACAATTGCCTGGTTGGCCCTTCTCATGTTTTTTTCTGCGCTGCTGATCGGTAAGATTGCTTACCGGGTAAACGAATTTATTTACCGGATCTGCAAAAAAAATGCATGGCAGCACATGAATCAGGAAATAAAGTGATCGTCCTCTTGCTTACCGAATAGTACATCAATGAGTGTCTGCATGGAACGGAAGAAACCCCGTATTCTCGTCGAATACGGGGCTATCTGTCTGCGTCATTCATATCTTACGCCGTCAGAATGATCTGACGGGGGATAGGGAAAAGCTGTGAGTGATTCCGGCTCTTATTCAAGGATTTCTCCCAGATCGTTGTACTGGATATCATTGGGGTTAATGCGGTTGCTCTCGGATATTTCTTCCGCATAGTTTGAGCCTGACGCAAATGATTCCGGAATATCAGGGGTATATTCCTGACAGGCGCCCGACGCTGCCCCCTGTTCAGGAGCTATCTCTGTCCGAGGAGATTCCGGACCTGTTTCTGCAGCAGTCGAAGCATCTGCTTTTTCACCTTCATGGTTGTTTTTGCTTTCGGTCTTCGTGTCATCGGAAAGGATAAGCTGATAGTCATCGGGCTTCGGGTCACACATACTGAGCATGGTCTTTTTTAGTGATTCAAGAACAAGCTCCTTGCTTCTGAAACAATAATAATCTTCTATCTCGTAGTAGTTTTCCAGATTACTGGTTACTGTGATGGTAAGGGTGGTGTGATCGCCAACCGTGTGTGTTGCCACGGCTACTCCGCTGAACTCCGAAACCTCATCGGTGCCATTGTCCTCAAGTCTGACATTGACCAGCTGTACCTCATTCCCAATGTCATTTTCACTTTTCCAGACAGTAAAGATTTTTTGAGGATCGGCATCAAGAACAAGTTGTGAATGTACCAGTTTGCCGTCTCTGATTTTGTACATATCAACGGGTATCTGCTCATAGGCTATTTCAATGGCTTCGCTCCCTGTCTCACCGGAAGATCTTTCGGGTACCGGAGCTTCCGAACCTGCTCTGACTGCCGGTAATTCTTCGTGGACAGGTGTCACGGAGCTTGTGTCGATCGCAGAGACCGCACCTGAATGAACATCCCGATTGCCGTTTTTGTTCAGATTCTGAACGATCAGAACAGCCGCACACACAACCACGGCACAGGCAGCTGCAGAGGTTATGGTGATAATTGCCTTTTTGTTGCATTTCTTGGGTTGCTGTGCCTTGTCGATCAGATCATCATCTACATTGCCAATGCTGTTAAATAAATCAAATTTTGTCATAACAATCCCTCCGTTTCCAGTCTTTCTTTCAGCTTGTTTCTCGTTCTCATCAGCATGACCTTGACTTTGCTTTCAGAAAAGCCAAACCGGTTTGCGATTACCTTTACAGGTTCTGCATACCAATAGCGGCAAAGAAACACCCGCTGTTCCGTGTCCTTCAGTTCTCTGACAAAGGTGTTGATCGTGGTATCAAGCACCGATTTTTCGATTTCAGCCACCGGATCACCGCTTGTAGAAATACATTCCGATAACTCCTCTAACACCTCCGTTATCTCACCGCCGCGCTTTTGCGCACCTTTTCGCCTCCATCTGTCAACAGAGAGCCTTCTTGTTATTTTCCCAAGAAAGGTCCTCAATACACCGGGTCTATGCGGCGGCATACTGTTCCACGCAGACAGATAGGTATCATTGACGCTCTCTTTGGAATCCTCCTCGTTATGCAGGATACCGTAAGCAATAGCGTAGCAGTATGTACCGTACTTTTCAGCAGTAATGGTAATCGCCTGTTCGTTTCTGTTCCAATACATTTCTACGATTTGTTCATCATTCATATCCGAACCCTCCTTTCAAGTGTCCTTCTATATTACTACTCGTATTCTACCACGAATGGTTACAGCTTTTCGCAATATTTTTTGTTCATACGGATCCGATGCTCCGGAGATGAAAAACTGCTTCGGGAATTATCATACACAACGGCAAAATGCTCTTTGTAAAAAGCTTGATGGAAGATTACCACTATCTGGTAGGCGGGGCGGTGCATCTGTTTTCTGTATCGAGAGAGAAGTATTTGAAGGAACGGGGATGAAAGCCCATGTCGATTATCCTGACTCGCTGAAATCAAAGAGTGGCAGGGGAGAAGCTCTTGCGTGGCTGCTGGTCACATACGATCCTACTGGATCGGATCAAACCAACGGTGATATCTGAAAGGATAAAAGAGATTCTTGCAAGCAATCATCCCCTGCATATCATTGAAGAAAGAGACCGCTGGTTCTGACTCATTGACAGCGAAAAAAGCGCAGCAGCCCTGAAACTGCTACGCTTTTTTGCTGTCCGGCTCCCGGAGGATACAGCAGAGATGTCTGCATCGGATGAGCGATCATTACGGTGGATGTCCCTGCCAGGAAAACGAATGTGGGTCTGACACATTCCGGGTGATGTTCATCCGAGCCGTTCTGTGAAATCAATCTGGTAAAGCCCGACAAAGTTAAGATGACAGAATCTGGGCTGATGGACGGGGGTAACATACAGGAGCCGCACCGTCGTGCTGCCGGATATCTTCGTGTATCTGTGGATCCCGGTCAGTGAGTATCCTCTTCTTCATCGTTTTTGGAAAGGTCATGGTTTCTTTTTTTGACAAAGAGAGGGATGTCGATCACAATGGCAATAAACAGTGGGAGCAGCAGATCCTTACCGATACCGAACTGATAGCCGCTTCTTGTAATGAATGCTGAATACAACAGATCAAGAAGGTTCCAGACACCCACGAATATGATAATGAACAGTATCAATAAAATAATATTCTTTGCTTTCATAGTAACCTCCCAAATGGCTGTTCCGGAACGGTCTTCCGATCATTATCCGTTTCAGGCCATGTTGTTATTTTTTGGATAAGCCGCGAATGTGATTGGTGCGGATATCCGCAGGCACACCCGCTTCTGAATCAATTGTATGATAACGTTTCACGGTTGTCATTAACCGGAATGGTTAATACACTGCTGCATCATACAGAAGTGCAAATAGTTGATAAAAACTCACGAATCAGGATGTGTTTCCTTTCAGTGACCGCAGGGAAATCAATTCTGAAAGCTTCTTGCCTGAAAGTCCATGCCAATGCTTCGTCAACAACGATGAAAGTTCGTGTTTGCCGATTACTGCAAGGGATATCCTTCAGCGAATTATGGAAAGGGGTCCGGGGAAGAACTTTTTTCGTCAGAAAAAGGATTTCCCTGGTAACTGGCAGGTCAAAATTGATTTCCATACATTAACCGCATCGGTTAATGATTCTGCTGCAAAAATGTGATATAAGGGAGCCTCTAAAAAAAAAATAAAAAAAAGAGAAGCCGCCTGAAATT
>ONEU01000209.1 GCA_900316925.1 uncultured Eubacteriales bacterium | reverse complement strand
TCAAGGGGCGTGTCGGCGCCGGCAAGCTGCCGGTCCCATATTACCAACGACCGATTGACCATCAATCAACCAATTTCTATCCTCGTCTGCAACTGCAATAAGCAGGCACGGGTACGATGATAGAAAACGGAACTTGAAAAAACTGAAAGAACAGCCGTTAAGCGCCCCGTCAAGGGGCGTGTCGGCGGTCGTAGAAAATACACAGCCCCGCTGTGCCGTGCCGGATGTGAGCGATACTGCACCATCCGCCTTAGACGTACAGAGTGAGCGTAAGCGAACGACAGCGTGACACGGGAGCGCAGGCTCTGCGCCGCCCGCATCTTGACATAAGTATTTTTCTGATGATATAATTGTCGATGGAAGCAGGAAATGCTTGCAGAAAAGTTGAAAGGAGGAAGAGACTTGGAAACAGAATTTGAAGTGTCTGTTGAGGTTATAAATATCATATCCGTCGTTAGTGCGATACTCTCTTTCGGAATCATTTTGATGATCGTGATTGCTGAATGGCATCTTCTAAAAAAGGCAGGGGAGAAAGGTTGGAAGGCGCTGATACCGTTTTATAATCTCTTTGTCACACATCCTCTGATCGGCATGAGTCATATCTGGTTCATTACCGATATCATTCTCTGGAGCACTGATTTATTGCTGACATACATCGTTGATACACCTGAATTGTTTTCTTACTCTGTGACCCTCGTTGCCTTGGGCTTCACCATTATTTCCGCTGTTATATATATCAGTAAGCTGGGGATTGCATTCGGAAAAACGAACGGGTTTATGGTGGGTATCTTTTTTCTGCCTTTCATTTATTTGCCCATCATGGCATTTGATCGTTCTGTCTATGACCGGAAAGCGGTCGAACGTCAACGTGTTAAGCCTGTTGAAAACAATGCCGTCAAAATCAGACGCCTGGAAAGTAACCTGATTACGATCGGCGGCGGATTGGTGGCTTTCAGCTTGTGGAACCTGCTGAAGTTTTTCCTGTATTCGCTGGCATTCAAAAATGCGCTGATGCCAATCATGGAGGATGTGATCGGCATGGTCTCCTACGGCATTGCTGCTGGCTTTTTTGTGATTAACTTTGTTTTATACAGCTATGTCGGGATCTCAGCAAGATCGGATGCTCGTGGAAAAAAGAAACGTTCCACCTATATAGTCTTTTTGTTTATCCTGATACTGATTCATTCCATTGTTATCGTAGTAGACTATTTCTCATTCTTTGATGGTACGTCCACCTTTTTTTCCTCCGTTATTACATTGTTCATTGACGGGACTACTCTGTTTATTATGGTTGAACTGCTGTATTCGTGTATTGCCCTCAAGAAGTGCAGGACGGCAGAAGGAGGTTCCCATGAATCCTGATTTTCATTACTATGCGACATACTGTGCTGCGTTTCTGGCTGGCTATTCCCATGAGGAGGCAATGTCGATCTGCTACAGCGATCAGTTTGTGGATCTTTGCAGCAAGTCGCTGCTCTCAAAGCTCAGGGCACCCCTGGAGGCTGCCACGACTCAATTGCAGCTGGAGTTGATGGATGCCATGACGGATATCGTCGGTTTACAGGATATCACCAGGATCTGGGCTTCTTTCCACTTCCTGCCCCGTGACCTGGTCGCGGAACCGCCCCGACATTGTTCCGTGCTCTATCGCAACAAGTACCGGCTGATCTGCGGTCCGAACGGAGAACTGCTCCGAATGACGGTTGAGCTTGCCAGGAATAAGGGACTCCAGGCGGTGGGCATTGCAATGCATATTCTTGCCGATACCTGGGCACATCAGTATTTCGCCGGGACACCGTCCATGGTTATCAATAATACCAACTATCACTTCTATGAACTGCTGACCGAGAACGGTAAGGAGATCGAAAAAAAGATTTCTTTCCGGCATAGTGCATCCGCTCCGGATGATCTGGAAAAAAGCATTTACACCTGCAGCCTCAATCACGACAGTGAAAATTCCATTATGCAATTGGGACACGGCCGTGCGGGTCATTTGCCGGATTACAGCTTTATCCGCTACAAATATCTGCCGGCGTGGGGGTATTATGAGGAGATCATCAAGGACAATCCCTCTGACTACAAACACGCTTTCTGTCAGATGATCTATGCGATGAAGTACCTTCGCGGAGAGCATGAGAGCTTTGAAACCAAGCAGTATGATACGGCTGCCGTTGCTCCCTATGAGGAAGAGATTGAACAGATTATCCGCAAACGGCAGCTGGACGCCTCCGAGGATTGGAAGGCTTTCGGTGAGAAGCTCTCCGGTCAGACGATCGAGCCGTTTGATCTGGAAAAATACCAGTCCGAATACACCGACGCCGCACCGGAACAGAAGGACGGTACCTATCTGGGACAGTTTTTGATTGCTGCGCTGGCTCAGAAAAGCATGGTGACCAATCAGATCTTTCAAACCGGCAGCAGGCTGGCCGGTTATTCCATTAACTATCGCAAGAAGGGACTTAAAGGCGTCAAGGCATATCATAAGCTCCTCGAACAGACGAAAGGGGGAGAGGATTCATGAGTTATTTTCAGCGGTTGAGAAGTGCTTTTTCGGGACTTCTGATCCTTCTGTATGTCGTGATTCTTCTTCTGCTGCCGGAGCAGGGGTATGCGCTGGCCGTTCTGCTGCTCAGTATTTCCTTACTGATAAAGGGTGTGCGCAAGCTGATCTATTACTTTACTCTTGCGCGTCACATGGTCGGCGGTAAGTCCGTTTTATATCATGCGCTCATTATGATCGACTTGTCCATCTTTACGATCCATGTAGCGTCCATGACCTCTTTGACGATCCTGATTTATCTGCTGGGTATCTATGTATTCTCGGGTGCTGTCGATATTCTTCGTGCCCTGGAAGCGAGAAAGTACGGCACCCATTTCTGGAAGCTCAAGCTCATCAATGGTATCATCGGTGTTGCCTTTGCATTGGTACTGTTTGTGATCGGTATTTCTTCCCATTCTACCATCCTGATGCTGATCGGCTATTGTATCACCCTTGTATACTCGGCTGTACTCAAGATCCTTTCCGCCTTTCGGAAAACCGCAATCGTCTATATCCAATAAGTATCTGTTTCACGGACAGTTCCTGATGTATTCTCACGGAACTGTCCTTTTTGATTTGTTTCCATTCATGGGATGAACCCAAAAAGAAAGACCGTACAGCACGTTCAAAATGCTGTACGGTCCGGAAGGAACCGCCGTTTCAAAAAGAAGCGGTTACCGGGTTTATTAGTTTCTGCCTCTGCCTGCGATCTGGATAACGAGATCAAGAATCTTGATGTAGAGCCAGAGGATTGCAAAGGAAAGACCAAAGGCTGCCATCCACTCATATTTGACAGGCATACGGTTCTGAACAACCTCGTCCATCACAGCGAACTCGGAGATCAGGAACATGGTAGCAATCAGAATAGAGACCAGTGTCAGGATCAGGGATACCCAGAAGTTGTTCAGGATACTGGAAACAAAGGTGTTGACACCGGGGATGAAGGAGCAGATCAGCACGACCAGGCTGAGAGCGAGACTGGAAAGGAGCAGCGTGATCAAAACGGCCTTGAATTTCTTGTTGACCTTGATAATGCCCTTGGTATAGAGCAGCGCCATGGTAACGACCACGATGACAGTGATGATGAGTGCGAGCAGACCAAGATACTCCATGTGCTCACCGCCGAGGATTGTAAAGATCAGGCAGGAAATGAACGCGCCCTGGGTGAGGGAATAGATGGTACCGGTCACAGGAATGGATTTCGGAATAAAGGCTGCCAGGAGCTGAGCGATGACACCGATGATTGCGACAACAAGAATGGTGATTGCCTGGGGGACAGAGATCATAAACTGGAAGCCCTCATACTTCAGTCCTTCGATCATCGGCTGATGCTGGAACCAGGCGTACTGAGCGAACAGATAAGCAATCATGCCGACGACTGTCATCAGCAGGAAGAAGCCGGTCTTGAGGGTAATACCGCCGTAGGTAGCGCTTTTCTCGTCAGCCGCAGCGTATTCCTTCACCTTGGTAAGCCGGTTCATCACGGGATTAGCACGGAACAGCGAGCCATTCTTCTTGGCAGCTGTCTTAGCTTGTGTACTTGTACTTGTATTTGTCTCTTTCATGTATATGCCTCCTTTTTGAAAATATGACGGACAACACCATCATAACAACAAATATTGTACAATGATTATCATAGCACTATTTGGAAGGAATTGCAATAAGACAAGATGGTTTTGAACAAATTTTCAAGGAACGGCACGATAACGGGAATAATTTGTTAAAAAAATAGAAATCTGATACAGATATTCACCCATTTGTCCTACTGCTGGGGCAGATTCTCTTGATGAAAATTTACACAAAAGAGACATCACCATTCTGTATATGGTGTATAGTTGACGAAAACAGATGATTATTGTATAATAATGCTTAAAGAATTATCTTTGGAGGTATGCAACATGAAATATTCTAAGAAAGTGATGACAAAAGCACTGACTGTCGCATTGGCTGCTGCCATGATCACAGGCTCTGGTGTGAGTGCGATTGCCGCCAGTGCAGCAACACCGCAGGCTCCGCAGACACAGCAGGCTTCCGCCGCAGACTATATTCAGGCGCTGAAGAACAGTCTGGTAGTATTTGTGACAAAGACATTCTCCCGTGAAACCGCAAGAAACCTTGTCTCCAAAATCTATTGCTCCGCTTTTGAAAAACTCTCTGAAGAGGGTGCCCAGAAGTTTGAGGCAGTGCTGGAGCTTATTGACAGCGAGGATTTCCCCGTAGGTCTTAAACAGATGATCGGGGCAGAGATTATCACTGCTGTTCTTTCCAAGATTCCTGAGGATAAGCTCATTCAGATTATTCAGACAGTTCAGCAGATCAAAGAGAATTTCGCAGGTTATTCCTTTGAGAACGGTGTGCTGTATTATACGGAGAATGATCTGAAATATCGTCTTTCAGTTTCCCTCAACGGCTTTACTGCTACCGTCGTGGAATATACCGGTGATGCCAAGAAGGTCACCATCCCTGCAAAGGTCAAAAACTGCAAGGTTACCTCGCTGGCTCTGTCTTCTGAGACAGCTCTGACAGCTATTACCGTTCCGGCGACTCTCAGAACCATCAATGCCGAGTCGGTTGCCGGGGTTCCTACTTTGAAGTACATCTATGTCAAGGCTGACAACCCCGTCCTCAAGTCCGTCAAGGGTGTTGTTTACAGCAAGGCCGGTGACAAACTGGTAGCAGTTGCTCCTTCCAGAACCGCTGCGATCGAGCCTGGTGTTGTGGTGATCGGCGAGAAGGCATTCAGCGGTAATAAGGCAAAGAAGATAACCCTTCCTGCTTCCGTGAAGAAGATTGAAAAGAGCGCTTTCAAGAATACTGCTTCTCTGAATACCATTTCTTTCGGCGAGTCCGTTGAGAGCATTGCAGCAGATGCTTTTGATGGTGTCAACGAGAATGTCCTGTTTGATTGCACTTCCGGTGACAGTGTTGCTGCCCGTTATGCACAGCAGCATGGTTTCAGGGTACTCGCTCCAATGATGACAGTCTTTAAGAGTGACGAAACGGTTCTGCTGGGCGGTTCTGCCAGAATGGTTGCACAGGCTTCTTTCGGAACAGGCAGCTATACATTTGCTTTCTTCTATAAGAAGCCGGGCGAAAAGACCTGGAAGAAAATTCAGGATTATTCCGAAAAGAATTACGCAACCTTTACTCCTGCCTATACCGGTACCTATGAGCTCCGTCTGTGTGCAAAGGATAGTGACGGTACTATCAACGAGGAGGTGCATGATCTGAAAGTAATTCAGACCATCAACAATACGTCTACCGTTTCCGATTACACCGTGAAGGCAAAGAAAAAGTTGACGGTCAACTGTTCCGCACGTTTACTGGGAACGAAATACAGTGTGTTCTATCAGCAGAAGGGTACTTCCACCTGGAAGAACGTAGCAAAAAACAGCACTGCTCCCACCGTTGCCCTCAAATTCGATAAGGCAGGCGAATACACGGTCTGCGTAAAGGCAATCGGCCCCTTCGGTTTCATTTCCAAGAAGTATTTTGACATCACCGTAGAATGATGCGACGTTAACTGTGAAGCAAGCGATTCAGTCTCAACTGTGTCGCTTGCTTTTTTCGTGTATCACAGTTTCGGAAAAACAGGCACGGTAACAGGATAGAAAATCAAATTATAAATTCTGAAAGACCAGCCGTTAAGCTGCCGGTCCCATATCACCAACGACCGATTGACCATCATTCAACCAACTCACTTCCTCGTCTGCAACCGCAAAGCAGTAGGCACGGGTACTTTGATAGAAAACTGAACCCGAGAATCCCGAAGAAAACAGCCGTTAAGCGTCCCGTCAAGGGGCGTGTCGGCGTGCGTAGAACAGTCACAGCCCTGCTGTGCCGTGCCGGATGTTAGCGACACAGCAGTTTCGCCTTAAACGAACAGAGTGAGCGCAAGCGAACGACAGCGT
>ONEU01000210.1 GCA_900316925.1 uncultured Eubacteriales bacterium | reverse complement strand
TCAATCTGATAATCTCGGACATCGGTTCTCTTCTGCTCCCAGTTTTCCTCCGGGATCACCAGATCAACATATCTGATCGACTCCACCAGCGCCTTTCTCTGCTCATAAGTGAAATAACTCTTTTTCTTTTTGCATCTCTGGTTAAATTCATCCGTTGAAAGGCACACGATCAGATAATCTCCCAGTTCCTTTGCCCTTTTCAATAAATTGATATGTCCGTAATGGAGCAGATCAAATGTCCCGTAAGTAATCACTCTTTTCATACTCATTCCAGCTTTCGTGATAACCGTCGATACAGCGGCTTACTGTCTGTCATCCGTTTTTCTGAACAGAAAGGCAATCGTTTTGAGGATCAGCCGGAAGTCAACACGGATACTGCGTTCCATGATATACTTGCGGTCCATCTTCATCCATTCGTCAAAAGAAATATTGGTACGGTTATGAGTCGCCTGCCAATAACAGGTCAGTCCCGGCGTGACAAGCAGCCGCAGCTTATCACTTTCCCGATACTGCTCCACCTCATCGGGCAATGCAGGTCTCGGCCCTACAAAGGACATCTGTCCCAGAAAAATATTGAATACCTGAGGCAGTTCATCAATGTTGGTGGAACGCAGGTATTTCCCGAACCGGGTGATGCGCGGATCATCCCGGATCTTGAATACAGGGCCGTCCATCTCATTCATCTCTCTCAGCGAACCGATTTGTTCCTCTGCGTGTGCGCACATGGTCCGGAACTTATACATCCTGAACCGTTTGCCGTTCTTCCCCACTCGCTGCTGTACGAAAATCGGCGGTGCTTTGGGATCATCAATCAGGATGGCAAGAAGAATCACAGCGAATGGCAGAACAAACAGAACGATACACAATAATGCAGCAAAAAAATCAATGATTCTTTTTATCAGACTGTATACCGGCTTCTGGCGGAACACAAATGCTGACGGCACCTCACCTATCGGCTGTCCGAGCATTTCCGATTCGTTTACCTCTGCATTCACTATTTCTCACCTCTTTTTTGATGGTCTTCCCTTATCTCCAACGTCCTAAAAATCTTCTGGGCTTTTGTATGACAGGAGGATCAAAACAACTGTTCCGGAAAACTGCCTGACTGTTCCTCAGCAGCCAGGCGGCATACGATTCTCCCAGCTTGTCTTCAATATACCGGTAAGCGGCCCGGGTATTGGGCGGCCGCTCCTTGACGGAATGTGCGTCACTGCCAATCAGCTGTGCCAGTTCCCAACGGATGTACTGCAAGGCACTGACGCCCTTGTTCCCGGTTGTCCTCAATACTGCAGCGGCATTTACCTGGGCAAGACATCCCGACATGACAAGATCATAGAGCTGTACCGGATCCTGTGTAAAATAGCCGTATCGCTCAACGTGCGCTAAAATGGGAATGATCCCCCGTCCGATCAGCTGTTTTAACGTATGCGTCATCCCATACGGCTTCATACTGACCGGCAGCTCAAGCAGTAAATACCGCGTATTCTCAAAACACAGCTCCGTGACATCCATCTCAATCAGTCTCATTGAGAAAAAGACCTCTGCCCCAAGCTTAGTTTCGAGGTTCAGCTCCGAAAACCCTTCCGCAGATGTCAAGCGAGAATAGCTGTCTGCTCTGGCATTCAAAAAACTTTCAAGTGAAATTCTCTCCGGGTGAAAATGAGGCGTGAAGACGATGCTTTCGATCCCCTGGCTTTTCTCCGCACGCAGCAGCGCCATCGAGTCCGTTAACGTCTGCGCCCCGTCATCCAGTCCGGGCAGAATATGACAATGCAGATCAATCATGGTGTTTCAGGATCCTATCTTTTTTCTTGCGTTGAACGGCTGTCATAATAGTAGTCATAGGACTGATAGTTGTAATAGGAGCCGGCAGCCTTCTCATTGAACATACTGTATACGGCTCCCAATACCTTCACGCCGGCTGTATCAAGGTTCTTCTTCGCTTTCAGCACCAGGTTCCGTTCTGTCTGATTATGTCTGACAACAAATACGGCTCCGTCCATGTATCTGCCCAGGGTGGCGGCGTCTGTCACGAGAAGAACCGGCGGCGTGTCGTAAATGATATAATCATAGACGCTTGAAAGCCGGTCAATGACATCCTTCATCTTTTCACTGGAAAGCAACTCAGAGGGATTCGGCGGGATTGTCCCCGCAGGCAGAAGATGCATGGTTGTTTCCTCCACCCGTCTGATTGCTTTCGGAAGATCCCGCTCACCTTTCAACACATCCGTCAGACCCTCCATGTGATTGCTCCGGAACACCAGTTTATCAACGGTCGGACGGCGAAAATCACACTCCACCAGACAGACCTTCTTGTTATAGCCGGCAAGTGCTCTTGCCAGATTGACGGCGACATTTGTCTTTCCCTCATTTGCCAATGTAGAGGTAATCATAATGTTCTTGCAGTCGTTGGCAGTTGTGATAAATTCAAAGTTCGTACAAAGCATCTTGTATGCCTCAACGTAATTGAACGGGGCATTCTGATCGGACACACTCAGAAGCTGCTTGGTTACGGGGGTCTGTCTTTTGTTTCTCATGGCCCGGTAAACTCCTTTCCATCCACTTCGGGAATGACGCCGATCAACGGAATATGGAGCGTATTCAGGATATCGTCCTCCGTTTTGAAGGTATTTCTGAGGGTCTCCTTCAGAAAGACATAGATCAAAACAAGCACAGGCCCTGCTAAAGCACCCAGGACGGTATTTCTTTTCAGGTTGGGACTAATGGGATTGCCGTTATTATCAATTTTGGCAGCGCTGACGACCTTGACGGAACCGGCTTCCACCATATCAACGATGACAGGAGGCGATACCTTGACAATCTCATCCACAACCTTCCTTGCAAAATCAACATCGGTATAGGTCATCGTGACACGGAACACCTGCGTTTTATTGACGGCAGTCACACTAACGAGTTTATTGAGCTGTGTGTAGCTCATATTCAGCTGCAGATTGTCTATCACCTGCTGCAGGACGGTATCTGATTTGATAATAATGGAATACACCTCCGCAAGATCCTGTGCTGCAACAAGCTCGGTGGCGTTGTAGGACTTTTTTTCGCCGGAGGTATTATTGACGATCAGCATGGCACTTGCCGAGTATTGCTTCTCCATCAGAAATCTGGAAAAAAGATAGGTTCCGACACCGGTTAATATCGTGAATACCAGGATCAGAATAAGGTTCTTTTTCAGGACTCCGAAAACGATACGAAGATTGATTTCTTTTTCGACAGGCTTTTCTATCTGTTCTTCCATATAAGCACTCCTACTACGATATGTTTACAGGCATTTTTCTACATATTTTTATCACACTTATACATTATAATCAACAATTTTCCTAATGTCAATCATTACATTTATTCAATCCTTGATTATTTTAATCTTTTTTGTCTCAAAATAAACCTACAGCCACAATCCCCGTGCTTGGAGGGGATTTCATCAGAGAATAAGCAGGCACGAGTACTCTGGTAGAAAACAAAACTTGAAAATTTTGAAAAAACAGCCGTTACGCGCCCCGTCAAGGGGCATGTCGGCGCCGGCAAGCTGCCGGTCCCATGTTTCCAACGACGCAGAGCCTGCGCTCCCATATCACCAAC
>ONEU01000213.1 GCA_900316925.1 uncultured Eubacteriales bacterium | reverse complement strand
TGTTAATCAATTGCCCCGAGTGTGGAAATCGTATCATCAATAACGGACAGAATTGCCCCTTCTGTAACTTCAACATGAAGGACGGCAAAACATCAGAACAATTAGAGGAAGAACGCCTCGCAGAAGAAGCACTCCGGGCAGAGGAAGAAGCCAAGGCCGCTGAAGAAGCCCGTCTGGCCGAAGAAGCCCGTATTGCCGAAGAGCAGGCAAAAGCCGCAGAAGCCGCCAGGATCGCCGAAGAGCAGGCCAGAGCCGCAGAAGCTGCCAGACTTGCCGAGGAACAGGCCAGAGCCGCAGAGGCTGCCAGGATCGCACAGCTCCAGGCACAGCAGGCAGAGGCCGCCAGATTGGCACAGCTCCAGGCACAGCAGCAGGCAGAAGCCGCCAGAATCGCGCAGCTACAGGCACAGCAGGCAGAAGCTGCCAGAATGGCACAGTTCCAGGCACAGCAGGCAGAGGCCGCCAGAATGGCACAGCTCCAGGCACAGCAGCAGGCCGCTGCTCAACAGCAGAGCGGTATTTTTGCCGCCTTCCAGCAGAGGAATACCCCCAGGGCACCCCAGGTCGATCTGAATCAGCGTGTCAATGATATCGACAACCTTCCCGAGATTCCCAACGGTTCGGACAACAGCGTGCTGCCTCCGATGCAGCTTGACGCTCCCGTGCCGCTTTCTACGATTGCCAATACACCGGCCGTTCCGCTCACCCCCATCCAGCAGCAGCAGATCACAGGCGTGCTGCCGCCCATGCAGGTGGAGCGTGAGGTCACCATTGAACAGATCCGCAATACGCCGGCCGTTCCGCTTACCCCCATCCAGGGTGAGCGCATTGAAAATGCACTTCCCGATATTTCCAGTTCTGATGCCGCTCCCCCGAGAAGCGCTCAGGCTGCTTATGCCGCTGCTCCCCAGCAGCCTCAGCAGCAGGGCGGCTGGTCCACACCGGTCAGCCAGCAAAGACAGCCTGCTGCTCCCGTACAACAGCCGAACATTACCGTTCAAAGACCCGCTGCTCCCGTGCAGCAGCCGAATATCACCGTACAGAGACCCGCTGCTCCCGTGCAGCAGCCGAATATCACCGTACAGAGACCCGCTGCTCCGGCTCCTCAGCCCGTAGCTCCCGCTCCCCAGCCTGTAGCACCCGCTCCCCAGCCTGTTGCTCCCGCTCCCCAGCCCGCAGCTCCCGCTCCTCAGCCTGCAGCTCCCTCTCCTCAGCCTGCTCAGGCTCCGAAACGTCAGTGGTCTGCAAACCCTAATGATTTCAATAACCCGCAGGCAGCCGCTCCGGCTCCTCAGCCCGCTGCCCCCGCTCCTCAGCCCACTCCGGCTCCGAAGCGCCAGTGGTCTTCAAATCCTAATGATTTCAATAACCAGCAGGCAGCCGCTCCGGCTCCTCAGCCTGCTGCCCCCGCTCCTCAACCCGCCCCGGCTCCGAAGCGCCAGTGGTCTTCAAATCCTAACGATTTCAGCGCACAGCAGGGTGCTCCTGCTCCCCAGCAGCCCAGACAGCAGCAGCCGAGACAGCCGCAGCAGCGTCCTCCTCAGGGCAGACCGCAGCAGGGACGTCCGCAGCAGAGGCAGTGGTCCTCCAACCCGGGTGATTTTGGTGCTCCCGTGGGCAGACCGCCCATGCCGCAGCAGCGTCCTCCCCAGGGCAGACCGCAGCAAAGACCCCAGCAGGGACGTCCGCAGCGTAACGGCAGAGTGGAGCTTCAGCCCATCCAGCAGGAGCACAGAGAACTGACACCTACCGGCGAGAGATTGGAAAATCTGCCGCCGCAGGGCACCTCCGATCGTAATTTCGATACCGATTCCTATGTACATAACCTGCACAGACAGATCCGTGAGGATCAGTCCATCTCCAAGCAGACCAGAGAGACCGAAGACCTTCTTGCCGAGGCAGAGAAGGTAGAGGTCAAGCCCATGAAGTTCGACGGCAAGCAGCTCCGCGGTGCAAACGTCGATACCGTTACCGCCCCCAAAGCTGCCAACAAGAATCTCGGTCCGATCATCATCGTGGTCATCCTGATTCTCCTGATCGTGGGTGTGGCGATCTACATCTTCACCAGCGGTATCCTGAATCCCAAGACGGTGGATATCTCCTTCACCAAGCCGGATTCCTGGACGGATGATGTTTACGCATACGTTATCTCCGGCGACAAGAAGAATGCCGACTGGCCGGGCGAAAAGATGACAAAGGGCGAAGGCAAGAACTATACTTATACTGTCAGTGAAAACCTGAAAGACGGTAAGGTCGTCTTCAATGACGGTGCTAACACCCATAGATATCCCGCAAAAGACGAGGATGCTATGAAGATCGAAGCCAACAAGACCTATACCGCCGACACCGCCGCTTCAAAGCCCAGTACATCCAGTACCGCCAGCAAAACAAGCAAATAAAACCGCATAAACCGACACAAACGGCAATGCAGAGAGATCTCTGTATTGCCGTTTTTTGCGCTATAAAATAACCGGCTGGAGCTGCCTTCCCTGTAAAGCGGCCTCCAGTGCCGGGATGAGCCGTGAAAAATCCGCCACCAGCGAATTAGGCTTCTTCTTCGGATCATCCTGACCAAAGGGAACAAAATAATAGTGCCGGGTGTTCATCAGCCGGCCGATATTCTGTGCCGAAGCCCCCAATGCATCATTCGTGGCCAGGCAGAGCAGCACCGGTTTTGACTGCCTCAGGTGCGACTTCACCGCCATCGTCACGGGGGTATCCGTCACGGCATGGGCGAGCTTGGCGGCGGTATTGCCGGTACAGGGCGCCACGACCATGATATCCGTCATCCCCTTGGGACCGATGGGCTCGGCTGTGTCGATCCCCGCTATGATCTTCCTGCCGCAGAGTGCCTCGATCCTTTCAATGAAATCACCGGCTTTTCCGAATCTGGTGTCCGTTGTATATGCATGATACGACATAATGGGCAGTACCTCATAACCCTGCCGGATCAGTTCCTCCATTTGCGGCAGTGCCTTGCCAAAGGTGCAGAACGAACCGCACATTGCAAAGCCTACCCTGATTCCCTTCATAAGCCTTCCTCCCTGATGATGTGATAGACGGCATTTTTGATGATCCTTCCCGACGCTTTCGGTGCTGCCTTGCCGGGGAGCGACAGGGCATGGATGGCTTTTATCGACAGTCTTTCTGCCGCCTCAAAGTCCACGCCGCCCGGCATGGAGGCAAGGTCGATCACCAGGGCACCCGGGGCGATCTTTGCAAGGGTGCAGGCATCCAGCAGCAGCGTGGGGACCGTATTGAACACGATATCATAGCGGCCTGACAGGGACAGCGAATGAACCGCCTCAAATCCTCTTGCACGGATGAACGCCATATCCCGTAGATTTCTGGCGCTGACCGTCACCCTTGCCCCCAATCCCGCCAGCATATCCGCCAACACCCTGCCGATACGTCCATAGCCCGTCACCAGACAGGCGGACCCGTGAATGGTGCCGTCATACTCCCGCATGGCGATCTCAATGGCACCCTCTCCGGTGGGAACGGCGTTCTCCACGGCAAATTCCTCCCGCACGGCGTAGTCATAGACCCGTCCTCCCGGAAACGGCAGCCGGTTTTTCATCCCGGCAAATACCGGTTTTCCCTCCAACAGGGCATTTTCCTCCTTCCCGAAGGTCAGCGCCGGCGCCGCAAAGGGAGCATTGACAGTACCGCCGTCACGGGAGCAGGGCACCGGCAGGATGATTGCCTCGGAATGTCCCAGCACCTCATTTAGGGCAGCGTTTTCCAGTCCCATGGTATCCTCACATTGTTCAAAACCGCAGACCTTCACGCTGAACCCGTCATCCGCAATTGCCCTGGCGCAGTAGAGCTGCCGCTTGTCACCGCCAATAACCCCAAAACTCTTTATATGAAACATCTCACGCCTCCGAATCATTCAGAATGGTCATCACTAAAACGCTTGTCTACCACCATACTATGCAGAACCGCCGAAAATGCCCCGGCACACGCAGACAGGACAGCAAAAAGAACGGCACGGTCATCCCACAGATTGACCGTGCCTGTTCCGCTGTACGACTGTTATCAGATGAACGATTGAAGACCATAACTTCGCTTTCGGGGGTGTCATGGTGACTTTCTCGTGAGACGCTGCCCGACTCGCTCTGTGCCGGGAGCGCAACTCTTTCGGAGGCTAAGGGCTCATAAGTATTTTTTGAGCTGTACAAAGAGCCTGCCCTTTTTGCTGGTACCGGAGATCTCTCCCACCTGGAACTTTCCTCTACCCCGCAGAGAGATCTTATCGCCGGGATGGATTTCCTTGGAGGGTTCGGTGGTAAATACCCAGTTTACCGCCGCCGCTCCTTTTTTGATGAAGTCAGCCGCCTTGCTCCGGGAGAGTCCGAAGCCCTCTGCCGCCAGACAGTCCAGCCGCATGGAGCTGACGTTGACGCTTTTCCATTCAAATTTCGGTTCCGGGATGTCCGACAGCGTTCCTCTGCTGACCTTCACCGGATAGTGTCCGATCTTCTGAAGATTGAACTCCACATATTCTGCCGCCGCTTCATGGCAGAAGAAACACGGGGCACTCCCGTCTGCCAGGATATCGCCGACCATCTCCCGCTTGATACCCAACCCCATCAGGGAGCCGAGTACATCCCGGTGGGACAGCTCTGCCGTTTTCGCACTTGCCTCCGCCTTGAACAGGACCAGCGGTGCACCGTCATCCGCATTATATTCGTCGGTGCACACCCGGCACAGTCTTCTTTCGGCATCCTCATAACCGCCTTCAAAGCTCACTGTCCCCAAAAACTCATTCACTCTCGCCACCAACGCCTGTTGGGATGGGTCGAGAAAGTGTGAGTAGACAGCCGAAAATTCCCGGCGGCTCTTGCTGACGAGATCATTGATCTTTCTGAGCAGCATGATCTCCTCCTGATCGGCAGTATATTTTGCGGTAAAGTCCATCGTATCCTCCTCCGTCTGCGGCAATGTTCCTTAATCCGTACTCTCCGGATAGACCAGCGTTTCGATCACAACCAGACCGTCCGGATTGCTGATACGGCTGGCCGTTTCCGGCGGTTCATTCGTATTTCTGAAATTCTTTCCTTTACCGACAAGGTAGCCATGATCGATCAGATAGCCATAACCAAGGTTATCCTTGCCCGTTACATAGAAATGAATCTCGTGGTTATCCTTTGGCGTATCACTATAATGACAGGTATAGGAGCTGCCGCCCTTCTTCACACCGCTGTCCTTCATCAGATCCACTTCACGGATGATCTTGCCGTCGGTTTCAAAAACAAGGGAGAGCTGGGTAAAGGTCTTGCCAGGAGCACCGTCCGGCTCATTAACCTGAATGGTGATATCCTCAGACACGCTGTTCTGTTCCTTGACAATGTTGGCGATGTCGGTGTCCACATAGGGATAATAGTCAGCCCACTCGTTGCTGAATTCACTATTGAGATTCTGCTCCCGATCAGAAAGGATCTGGCTGAACTTCTGGCCGTTGGTTTCGAGGGTAAGCAGGCCGGAGGTTTCATAAGCATAGGTAGGGATCCTCACCTCACCATGATAATAACCCAGATCACCTGATTGAAGAACTGCCGCACTGTCTCCCACCGTAAAGGTGAGCTTATCGTTTTTTCCAAGTACCAGACGGGGTCTGACGCTGATCCGGAGAGCAACCGTATTGTCCTCGGCATGATAAGCACCCGTCTCCATCTGATACTCCGTGGTAATATTCTTCGCATCCGTCTTTTTATCGAGCTGCTCCAGACAATAGAAGACATCGTTCTGGTTGTCGTACAGACTTTCTGTCTGCTGTAAAGTTGCGTAGCTGCGCATATCAATCGTGGAAACGTGAGCGGAAATAGCCCCCATCATGGCGAATGAAATGATCGTACAGGCCACCCAGATGACAACGAGTGTGGAAACCGCTGTTCCGCCGGGTGTCAGCCGGGGAGCTTTGACCTTCCCGCCGGATTTGAGCGCCTTGTTGATCCGCCTTTTATAGATAGCGAAATAACCCAGAATAATGGCCGTTGCTGCCAGTATCACGATCACCGCAGCGATCAGAATGATGGTAATGTATCTTGAACTATCCGCATTATTGACGAGAGACTCTGCAATGGATAATGTTTTCATAAGATGACCTCCCTATATTCCCAGAAATTCCTTGAATTTACCATAATAGCTTCTTGTCACATCCACTCGTGTGCCGTTGTTCATCACCAGAATAAACTTCATGGAAAAGGTGGGCAATATTTCCCTGATCTGTGTCTTTGACACGATCACCGAATTGTTCACCCGGATGAAATTCTCCGGGTCAAGACTATTGGCAAGCCGGTAAAGTCTGTCAGACGTCGTAAAGCTGCCCCTGGCGGTATGGATCTCAACGGTATGACCGTAGCTCTCGATGGTGATGATCTCGTCAGCGGAGATCACCGCCCTCTCGCCGTCAGCACTGCGCCCGGTGAGATATCCGGGATAGATGTCCTTCTGCAGCAGGACATATTCCGCTTCCTCATCCAGTTCAATTCCGTGGGATGTCAGAAAGTCCGTCACTTCCTCCACCCGTTCTTCACTTACTGACAGCCTGATCTTCAACTGTTCCAGCCTCCCTCACGGTGGTTTTGCTTTACTGATCTCATTATATCGGCACGAAAAACAAATTGCAAGCGATTCTGCATGGATTGCAATAAATGGCGCATACCTTGCAGTTCCATCAAAAAACGGCCGCTTTTCAAAAGCAGCCGTGTGGTCTTACCGGGAATTTAAGTAGATGATATACTCATCCAGACACATATTCAGGGTTTTCAGTTTCAGGGCGTTATCCCTGCCCACATAGCGGAACAGCGCCGGATCAGCGCTCCTGTCGGTATAGCGCTGCTTGTTGTCGGGATAGCGCAGGATAAAGCCGTATTTATAGGCATTTTTCAGCAGCCAGAGGTATTCCTCGCTCCGGGAGAACTCCAAGGTCTTCCCCGAAGCAAAACGCACCGAAAGTCCTGTCTGTTCATCGGCATGGTTCCCCGCGGGGACGGTCAGCTCCGCATCCTCCGCCGCTCTTGCACTGCTCTGTCCCTCTCGGGCCATCAGACGGCGCACCTCATCCTGATACAGCTCGTTCTGCTCGGCTGCCGATATATAGCCGCTCTCCAGTCGCAGGAGCGTTCCCTCCTTTTGGGAGTCCTGCAGCAGCGCTGTCAGATCCTCGGTGACGGTTTCCTCGATCCTGATGGTCTGATAATCCGTCAGGTGCCGCTCGTAATCATGGGGCAGCGGGCTTTTCGGCGAGACGATCAACAGCAGACGCTCATCCTCTTCCTCCTGGGACGCCGACACGCTGACGGTACTCTCATGTGCTTCACTTGCTTCCTTCACCGCGGAAATCTGCCGGAGCACGACCGCCAACACGACACCGATGATGGTCAGCACAACGATCGGCAGCAGGATCAGCGCCGCTTTCAGACCGCTCATACCGTAGTTTTTCGGCTGCAGCTCCTTTCCGGGCGTACCCTTCCGGCGTTTCCTGCCGGCCTTGTCCTTGCCCAGCGTGGAGCGCACGGAAATGATCTTGTTCTTGATAGTGCTCACCCCGTTTTTCTCACGTTTTGCAGATAGTTCATCAGAAATTTCTGTGCCAGACTGTCGGGCTTGATGGATGTGACGGCATCGTCAATGGTGAACCATTGTGCCTTGTCCACCTCTTCCCTGTCCATTCCGTCCAGCGATTCACTCTCCGCCACACAGGCGAAGTTGATCATCAGCGTATTGGAGTTCGGGAAATACTCGCTCTTGGTGAAACACAGGTCATGCACCTGCAGACCGATCTCCTCCATCACTTCTCTCTCCACGGCCGCCTCCGCACTTTCTCCCTTGTTGACATAGCCGGCCACCAGGACATTATTCCCCTTGCCGTACTGCTGGATGAGCAGGATCTTCCTCTCGTCGGGACTGAGCACGATCATACTCACAGCCGTCGAATACATCGGAAAACGGTACATCCCGCAGCCGGTGCAGTAGGGGATCATGCCCTCCTTTTTCAGTGGCTTCAGGATCAGCCGGGTCCCACATTCAAGGCAATACTTCATCGGATACCCCTTTCTTCTCTGTCGTCAGCTTCTTCCGATAGTGTTGACCACCTGCCGGGCATTTATCACGGAAATCACTTCCGCCACCCCGTCCCTTTTCCGGAAGCTCCTTCCCCCTGTTTTCAGCGGTTTCAGGACGGTGCGGGGGGTGAACTGTCCGGTTGGGCGGATTTGCCTGGTTGAAAAAAGACTGCCGCAAATAACTTGTCTGCGGCAGCCGGGAATGGGTTCGTTTTCAGCGTCATGCCGTTCAGCACTCGGCAATGACCTCTACCTCACAAAGAACATTCTTGGGGAGGGTCTTGACAGCCACACAGGAACGTGCCGGCTTGCCGGTGAAATACTGACCGTAGATGGCATTGAAAGCGGCAAAGTCATTCATATCTGCCAGGAAGCAGACAGTCTTGACGGCCTTCTCAAGGGAGGAACCTGCTGCCTCCAGCAGATTTTTCAGGTTCTTCATCACCTGCTCGGTCTGACCCTCAATGGTGGTCTCCTCCACATTGCCGGTAGCGGGGTTAATAGCGATCTGTCCGGAGGTGAAAGCCAGGCCGTTGGTTTTGATTGCCTGGGAATAAGGACCGATTGCATCGGGGGCGTTTTTGGTGTAGATTACTTCTGCCATAATAACATCTTCCTTTCTGAATCAGCCGACAATTTTATAGCCCTGTCTGGCCAGCTCGTCCTTGATGCGCTGGATATGCTCGTGATTCCTTGTTTCCAAAGACAAGCGGAGGTAACAGGAATTGATGTCGGTATTGAGGTCGGCACGGTCGTGGCTCACGGCGACCACATTTGCGCCCTGTCTGGAAATGATCTTGGCCACACGCTGCAGTTCGCCGGGCTTATCGGTGAGTGCAATGGTGAACTCAGCCAGTCTGCCGGTTTTCTGCAGACCTCTGTCGATCACTCTTGAAAGGCTGGTCACATCTATGTTACCGCCCGAAACCAGGCAGCAGACCTTCTTATTCTTGACGGGGAACTTATCAAACATAGCCGCAGCCACAGACACAGCACCTGCGCCCTCGGCAATGAGCTTCTGCTTCTCGATGAGGGTGAGGATGGCAGTAGCCACCTCGTCATCTGTCACGGTCATAATCTCGTCAACATACTTGCTGCACAGTTCAAAGGTCAGATCACCGGGGGTCTTGACGGCGATACCGTCTGCGAAGGTATTGACGCTGTCCAGGGTTTCGATCTGACGATGGGCAAGGGACAGGTACATGGAAGGTGCGCCTGCTGCCTGTACGCCGTAGACCTTGATGTTGGGGTTCAGGGACTTCACCGCATAGGCCACACCGCTGATGAGTCCGCCGCCGCCGATCGGCACGATCACAGCATCCACATCCGGCAGCTGATCCAGGATCTCCAGACCGATCGTACCCTGTCCGGCGATCACCAGTTCGTCATCAAACGGATGGATAAAGGTAGCGCCTGTCTCCTTCTGCAGCTCCACAGCCTTATCGTGGGCGTCATCATAGGTTCCCTCTACCAGAACGACCTCTGCGCCATAGCTCTTGGTAGCCTCCACCTTGGAGATGGGAGCGGAATCAGGCATACAGATCAGCGCCTTGATACCATACTTCTGTGCGGCTCTTGCCACGCCCTGGGCATGGTTGCCGGCAGAACAGGCAATCACGCCCTTGGCACGCTCCTCGTCAGACAGCTGTGAGATCTTATAGTAAGCGCCTCTTGCCTTGAAGGCACCGGTGATCTGCAGATTCTCTGTCTTCAGATACAGCTCACAATCGGTGTCGATATTGGTAGCCTTGATCATATCGGTGGGTCTGATGGCTTCCTTGAGCACATAAGACGCATGATAGATTTTATCGAGTGTCAGCATTTGAATATCCCCTTTGATACGGATTCTCATCTGTTATTTTGATTACTATAATAAAATAACGCTTTTTTTCCGAAAAGTCAAGGATAATACGAAAGAAACCAACTGCCCGTCACAGTTTTTTCGTCAAATTCCGGCGTACAGAACCGCTGTTTGTTCACAGCAGATAAAAAGAGCGGAAAAATTTCCGAAAATTTCAAAAAGAGTCTTTTTATTTGACAGGTTTTATTGTATAATAGGGGTAGATGTGTGGGGGTTCAGAAAAGCTGCCATACAAATATATTAACATCTATGGAGTGTGATAACAATGTCAATGGTAAACGCAGCAGAAATGCTGAAGAAAGCAAAGGCAGGACACTATGCAGTAGGTCAGTTCAACATCAACAACCTCGAGTGGACAAAGGCTATCCTTCTCACCGCTCAGGAGCTCAATTCTCCCGTGATCCTCGGTGTATCCGAGGGCGCAGGCAAGTACATGACCGGTTTCGGAACAGTTGCCGCCATGGTGAAGGCTATGGACGAGTCTCTCGGTATCACGGTTCCCGTTGCCCTGCATCTTGACCACGGCACCTACGAGGGCTGCTACAAGTGCATCAAAGCAGGCTTCACTTCCATTATGTTTGACGGTTCTCACTATCCCTTTGAGGAGAACCTCGCAAAGTCCCAGGAGCTTGTCAATGTAGCTCACCAGCTCGGTCTTTCCATCGAGTGCGAGGTCGGCTCCATCGGCGGTGAAGAGGACGGCGTTGTCGGCATGGGCGAGTGCGCTGATCCCGACGAGTGCAAGACGATTGCTGATCTGGGCGTTGATATGCTGGCTGCCGGCATCGGCAACATCCACGGCAAGTATCCTGACAACTGGCAGGGTCTTTCCTTCGAGACACTGGATGCTATCCAGGCAAAGACCGGTGAGATGCCCCTCGTGCTCCACGGCGGCACAGGCATTCCTGCCGACATGATCAAGAAGGCTATTTCTCTCGGCGTTTCCAAGATCAACGTGAACACCGAGTGCCAGCTCTCCTTCCAGGAAGCTACCAGAAAGTACATTGAAGAGGGCAAGGATCTCCAGGGCAAGGGCTTCGATCCCAGAAAGCTCCTGGCTCCCGGCTTCGAGGCTATCAAGGCTACCGTCAAAGAGAAGATGGAGCTCTTCGGTTCTGTGAACAAAGCTTAATCGCAGAAGCTGCTCAGTATTGATTTCCAGAAACGATCAGGCACGGTTACTCCGCTCAGAGTAACCGTGCCTGTTGCTTTGCGGTAATCCGTCAGCCGCTGTCAGATCACCGTCATGGCCATGCGGTCCGTTTTGTTGTAGACATTTCCGAACTGGCCGGCATCGTAGATCTTCACATCCTTGGAAAGGGGATCGTTCACCGTCACCGTCTGCTTCTCCGTGTCGTATCCGCTCAGCACCACACAATGAATGTTGTTGTACCATTGGTACTCACGGCCCTGGTATGTCTCACGCCCACCCTCTCCCTGGACTGCCGACGGCGGATAAAGTCCTCCTGTGATCCAGATCACAATGGGATAATCATGGTCGATCAGCTTGAACAGATCCTCCAGCGGCATCCCTGTCAGATCTACCGCTTCCATAGAGGATTTCTTGTCACGCAGATAAAATTCGGCTGTCTGCACCAGACCGGGGGGATAGATTCCCATCCCGGAAAAGCTGCGCGGGTCTCCCTGAAAGGTGGTCACAAACCCGTCTCCGGTCGGCATATATTGATCGGCAATCTCCGTCTTGCTGGTGGGGATCCCCCTTGCGTTCATCACCATGGCAAGGGATACCGATTCGCAGCCTGTGGGAAGCTCCGGGTGCTGCAGGATCGTTTCGATCTTCACCGTATGTGCTTTGTGTTCCAGAGGCTTCTCCCGGATCTCCTGAACGGCAGGATGGCTGATCTCCACAACAGGCGCCGTGTGCTCCGCCTTTAACGCTGACGGAACGCTGCTCACCGCCGGTGCTTCCTGACAGGCACCGGCACTGATGACAGAGATAACGGCCAGGACAACGGCCAGTATGGGCAACTTCTTCATTCCTTCATCATCCTTTCTGAGCTGTATCAAATATAGTATATCACCAATTCGGTATTTCGGATAGATTTGCAGCAGATTTTTTTCCGATCCGGCGAATTTTTTGGTGGTCTTTCCCTGTTTTCGGGAAGGTGTTGACATTCCTCCCTGCATGCAGGTATAATAGTGGTAACATCACAATAATAAAAGGAGAATGAGTGTATGACAATCTTGGTAACAGGCGGTGCAGGCTACATCGGCAGCCACACCTGTGTAGAGCTTCTCAATGCAGGCTATGACGTTGTAGTGGTTGACAACTACTATAACAGCGTTCCCGAGGTACTCAACCGGGTGGAGACCATCACCGGCAAGTCCCTTAAAAAGTATGAGTGTGATATCCGCAACAGAGAGGGTCTGGAAAAGATCTTCGCTGAGAATAAGATCGACGCCGTCATTCACTTTGCAGGTCTGAAAGCAGTGGGCGAGTCCTCCCGTCTGCCGCTGCTGTATTACGAAAACAACATTTCCGGCAGCGTGGTGCTGTTTGAGGTCATGGAGAAATTCTCCTGCAAGAAGATCGTCTTCAGCTCATCCGCTACCGTTTACGGCAACAATCCCATCCCCTATCAGGAGACCATGACAACGGGTGATGTCAGCAATCCCTACGGCCGTACCAAGCACTTCATCGAGCAGATCCTCGGTGATGTCTATACAGCCGACAACGAGTGGAGCATTTCCCTGCTGCGTTACTTCAACCCCATCGGTGCCCATGAAAGCGGCCTGATCGGTGAAGATCCCAACGGCATTCCGAACAACCTCATGCCCTATATTGCCCGTGTTGCCATCGGCAGACTGCCGCAGCTCACCGTCTTCGGCGGCGACTATGATACCAAGGACGGCACCTGCATCCGTGACTACATCCATGTAGTAGACCTTGCGAAAGCACACCTGTGCGCCGTGGATAAGGTCCTCAACGGAACCGGCATTGAAGCCTACAACATCGGCAACGGTGTGGGATACAGTGTACTGGACATCATTCACGCCTTTGAAAAGGCCAGCGGCAAAAAGCTGAACTATGTCATTGGCGGCAGAAGAGCCGGCGACCTCCCTGCTTTTTACGCAGACGCCACCAAAGCCAATACGGAGCTTGGCTGGAAGGCTGAATATGGTATTGACAAGATGTGCGAGGACACCTGGAACTTCCAGACGAAGAATCCCGAAGGCATCAAATAAGATTCCGCAACGAACAGCTCCCTCTTGCGTCACAAGCAGTGCAGGAGGGAGCTTTTTACGTCCAGGGTGTTTTTTGGAGATATTCCTTTGCTTCCAGCCGTTCCAGGAACAACTGTTTTCTCTTCCGGGGAGCGGGAAGCCGGTGTTTCCCGTCAAGAAAATCACCGGAACAGATCACCCACCACAGCCGGTCAAGGGTAAACGGTGTGACGCCGGCGGCTCCGGCAGCCTTTACGAGTATTTCAAAGCATCTCACATCATCCGTTCCTGCCGGTTCAAACAGCACCCGGCAGATCTCCTTCAAGTGAACGTCAGGCTTCAGGTACTGTGCGTATCCCAACTCCTTGAGCCAGCTGCACGCACTGGCAAAGCCAAGATTGGTAATCTGCTTTTCTAACAGCAGTGCAAGAGATTCCCTGGTCATCTCGTTGGAATCAAACAACCGGAAGGTCTCCGCAAAATCCTCGTCATCACGGAACTGCATCAGAAACGCCGCCCCGTCAATCACTCCGGCAGCATATCTTCGCCACATCCTGTCCGCAGAAAACCCAAACGCCTTCCTGAACCTCTCCAGCAGTTCCTCCGGTGTGAGTGCCGCTGTTTTCACGAGGCTGTTTCCTTCTAACACAGCAGCGATCTCTGCCTGCCGGTCCCGGTACCGGATCACACCCGGATAGCGGTTAAAATCCTGTAAAATATAGAGCAGCAGCTCAAAGGCTTTCTGCCGGCTGGTAACCACCTGTTCCGGCGGTTCCAGAAAGGCGTCAATGTACGCCTTGTCAACCGTACCGTCGGCTTCCTTCAGCAAAAAACGGTAGCTGAAATCGTACACATCTATCATGCACATCACGTTCTTTCCGCCTCATCAATGGTTGCTGTAAACGATCAGCTTATCCCTTGGCTTCAACTCTACCTCGATCTTATTCTGATCGCCGGAGAAAATAACCATCTTACCCCCCGGACTTGTATACCCCACCAGAATCGCCTTATTATTGTCGGGAGACGCTTCAAATACGCTCCACACCAGTTCTCTGGCAGTACATCTGGGCGGCAGTTCCCCGTCGGCAAAGAAGCGTTCCACCTCTTTAATGTACAGCTCCTTGCTCACAAACTCTTCCACGCCCTCCTCGTCGTATGTCAGGATATCCGAAAAGAACTCGAAGAGTGCCTGCTTGCGTCCGATCTGTGTCACCATCTTACTGATATAGCGGTTGCTGATGACCACATTATCGGCGCTGTAATTCCGTACCACATCAAAATTCTTCGGATTGAGGATCTCCACCACCACATCAATGCTCTCCCGGTCGAAATTCACGTCCTTGCGCTGCCGGTCAAAAATAATGTCCTGTACATAGATCAGGTATGTCAGTGCCGCGGAATCAATATCCTCCGCCACGGCCGTATCATCCGACAAGATCAGCAGACTGGTGTCTCCGTCGTGGCTGTCGATTGCCTGTTCGATGGTCTGCTTGATGAGCGCTGCATCAAACAATTCCGCTGTCACCGTCTTTGTCACATAGGGATAGTCCTGATAGTGCTTCATGCGCTCCAGATTCTTTTCGTCATCAATGACGGTGATATTCAGAATGTCCCTGTCCTCCAGATGATGCTCACCCCGGAACGCCGAAAAGCCGTCCATAATACTCCGGCACTTACTGTTATGTCCGATGATCACGATATTGCGCGGCAGCATATAATAATCCGGATCCACCCGTACCGGGATGGACTTCGGCAGCTCCCCGCCGGTAATATCACCGTCATGCTCGGAATTTGCCACGGAAAAGGCATGGACCCCCGACGCCGTGCGCATCACCGTCAGCGGGATGGCACAGGGATGCGTCTGCATATATTCGCCGGCAAACCGATTTGTATCCTCCACATACGTCTGCGGTTTGAAGAAAAACTCGGCGCCGCGATTGGAAAACAATTCGCTGTAAACCGTATTGAGCTCCGGCATGATGGAAAACTGTGACAGAATCTGTCCCAGCACCCGGTTCACATAAATCGGAATGATATGACACTTGGAGAGCCTCTCCTTATGGAACACGATCCTGTCCACCAGGGCGGCTGTCCAGTCATCCTCCACCTCTACGATAATCGTCTGACGATCGGCAGAATCCTCCCCGGCAGTCATCTCCGCCACCTGTACCAACGTCTTGACGGTATTGGCATTGCCGTGCATCAGTTTTTCCATCCGCTCGTAATTTCCGAAGCGGCACAGATCATTCTGATATTCCCGGGTCAGCAAGATAACCGTACTGGCCTGTGAGACGGAAACGTCACTAAGCTGTTTGGTGGAGTAGGTCTCCCCCTCTCTGACGATCACGGTTACCCGGTTCCTGGGGCGGTGCCGGAGATAATAGAAGTTCCTGTGCAGCGCCGAAAAGCCCTCACACTCCCGTTTCACGGCCTGTTTTTCCTGTTTCAGGGTGGCAGAGAACCGTTCATTGATCTCCTGCTCGATCTCCCTGGCACTTTTCCCGGCCAGCACAACCACCAGCTCCCGTTTACCCGTATAGAGCAGATCATTGACGATTTCTGATGCACGGGAGTTCCAGTTCAGGATGACGGTGTGACGGGAAACCGTCAGCGGCCGATTGCCGGACTTGGAGTTTTCAATAAAACCGGAAATACAGTTGGTCACATAACCGACCACGGCGCCGGTGAAGGTAATCATGCCGATCAGCACCGTCGTGATACACACGACCACCAATCCCACGTTCACCTGACCGATATCCTCGATCACATACGAAATACACCCGGCATCAAGAATCATACTCACGGTGTAGAAAACGGACGGCCAGAATCCCCTGCTGGCAGCGGATGCCGGTGCCAATGACGAGATCACCGCTGCCGCCACCATCAGCAAAACCAGATTCAGAACAAATATCGACACCAGTATTGTCAATGACGGATTTTTCACCGTAAACACATTGATTCTTTCCCGGATTCGCTTCAACATTTTTTCAACCTCCTGTCTGTCACCTACCTCCATGATACCACTCTCCGCAAGTCATCGTCAAGTCTGCGGAGCCCCTTCGCACGGAAGTCAATTTTGACCTGCCAGTTCCCGGGGAATACCTTTTTCTCGCGAAAAAAAGGTTTTCCCCGAACCCCTTTCCAAAATTCGCTGCGGAATAAGCCTTCCAGCAATTGGTAAGCACTAACTTGTCATTGTTGTTGACGAAGAATTTGCATGGAGTTTCAGGCATAGCAAAACATCGGACACCAAAAAGAAACCTCCTTTGCCTTGTCAGACAAAAGAGGTTTTCTGGCGGAGACGGAGGGATTCGAACCCTCGAGCCCGGTGAAGGGCTAACGCATTTCGAGTGCGCCCCGTTATGACCACTTCGATACGTCTCCATGAGTATGAATCTTTAGCCGGAAGAAATATGCTCCGGATCAGAGCCGGTTACATCCAACCTGTCGTCCGCACCGGCACAAGCCCGCCCCGTGATGACAGCATCCGGATTCTTTCCGCATAAGGATATTGTACCGAATTTTCGATAGAATGTCAATAGAAAAATATTTATCACAGATTATTTCAAAAAAGGCTTGACAAAACGTGCTTAGCTATGTATAATATGAAAGTATTCTGAATATGCGAGTGTGCTGGAACTGGCAGACAGGCACGTTTGAGGGGCGTGTGTTTCACGACGTACGGGTTCAAGTCCCGT
>ONEU01000214.1 GCA_900316925.1 uncultured Eubacteriales bacterium | reverse complement strand
GGTTTGTCCTCTGCGGGAGACTCGTCAACGGGTTTGTCCTCTGCGGGAGACTCGTCAGCAGGCTTGTCCTCTGCGGGAGACTCGTCAGCAGGCTTGTCCTCTGCGGGAGACTCGTCAGCAGGCTTGTCCTCTGCGGGAGACTCGTCAACAGGCTTGTTCTCTGCGGGAGTCTCGATAACCGTTTCTTCAACCGGCTGTTCAACAGGAGCGGGAACCGGTTCCGGAGCACTCTGTTCAGCGGGAGCGGGTACGGTCTCGGCAACCGTCTGCTCTGCGGGAGCAGGTACCGGCTCAGGCTGCGGTGCATAGACGGGCTGTGCAGGTTGTGTATATTCCGGCTGCGGTGCAGGTGGATAAACCGGCTGCGGAGCGGGCGCATAGACAGGAGCCGGTGTATAGACGGGCTGCGGAGCCGGAGCGTATACCGGAGCAGGAGGCGGCGCATAAGCGGGAGCCGGCGGCGGTGCACACGCATTGCGGATCATCTCTATGGTGTTGTAATCAAAGAACAGATTAAAACCGTAGGGGTTCAGAATCACCGTCTCGCCCAGGGTGACAATCTGGGCGATCTCGTCAAAGGTAATGACGTTGCCCAGGCAGATACGTTTTTTATCGAGCTTAGTCAGTTCGGACCAGTCGGTAAAGACGGGGATACACGAATAATTGACGCCGAGTCGCACGGCCGGAATATTCAGAACAGCCGTACCGGTCGAGAAGCGTTTGAGGACGCTGTCCGGAGGCAATCGGTCATCGGTGAGCATGGGCAGGAGGTACAGACCGTTGTAGAGATCCTGCATGAGCTCTTCATCGAGGGTTTCGGCAATGGAGCTGCGGTCATAGGTCTGGAAATAGGTATTAGCGTGGAGCAGGAGCGTCTGGTTAAGCACGGGACGTTCTTCTTCCGGGAGAGAAGAGAAATCCGGTTGTTTCACAACGTCAGCCAGGTCGATAATCACAAAGGTCTGGCCGTTATCCACGATCACCTGTTCAATACCGCTGCGGAAGAAGTCGCTGAACATAGGGACTCTGCCGGAGACGGTACTTTCAAGGATGTCGATCCGGATTTTTTTGCCGGTGAGGTATTTTTTGAAAGCCTCGCAAAAGCGTTTTTCGGAGAAGACAAAGGCGGTAGGAACGCCTTTCAGGAAGTCGGTATAGTGGTTGTTGGTGGTGGGGGAGTAGGCAACCCACAGGATTTCCTGCCGGTGCAGCTCCTGAATGATTTCTTGCATGACGTCGTTGCTTTTGGAGCGCGCATACTGTTTGATCAAAGCCTGAATATTACTCATAGCTGCCTCCTATGATTACATCTATTAGCTATATTATATAATTGTCATCATAGAATGTCAAATCTTTTTCCGATGATTGTGCACGGTGCCCGGCCACTTCCGAACAATAGCAGTTTATGAATGGCTCCATACAAAAAACAGGTACGGGAACTCCGCACATGGAGTTTCCGTACCTGAAATAATCAGATAGCAGTCGGCAAGCAGGCTGTAGGGTCTGCGGCGACAGTATTATTTTTTCTTGAAGCCGTCCTTGAGGGATACGCTCCGGTTGAAAATAAGGTGGCCGGCGGTGCTGTCCTTGTCGGCACAGAAGTAACCGCAGCGCATGAACTGATAGCGGTCGGTGAGACCGGCGGAAGCCAGGAAAGGCTCTGCCTTGCAGCCCTGGAGCACCACCAGGCTTTCGGGATTGATGTAATCCAGGAAGTTTTTGTCTCCGGTGTCCGGCTCGGGGTCGGTGAACAGGTTGTCATACAGACGAACCTCCGCTTCAACGTAGCTTTCGGCGTTAACCCAGTGGATAGTGCCCCTGACCTTTCTGCCGTCGGGAGTGTCGCCGCCTCTTGTCTCAGGATCGTACTCAGCGTAGACTTCCACGACATTGCCGTTTTCGTCCTTTTTGCAGCCGGTGCACTTCACGATATAGGCGGATTTCAGACGGACCTCGTTGCCGGGGTACAGCCGGTTGTAACCTTTGACCTTTTCCTCCAGGAAGTCCTCTGCTTCGATATAACATTCACGGCTGAAGGTAATGGTGCGCTTGCCGTCCTCTTCGCGGTTGGGGTTATTTTCAATCTCGAAGCTCTCTGTCTGACCTTCGGGATAGTTGGTGATAACGAGCTTGACAGGACGCAGGACAACCATCACACGCTGTGCCCTCTCGTTGAGGTCTTCACGCAGACAATGCTCCAGGAAGGCATAGTCCACCACGCTGTTGGTTTTTGCCACACCGATGCGCTCACAGAAATTGCGGATGGAGGCAGGCGTATAGCCGCGGCGCCTCAGACCGCAGAGGGTGGGCATTCTGGGATCATCCCAACCGCTGACGAAGTGGTCCTCCACCAGCTGACGGAGCTTTCTCTTGCTCATAACGGTATTGTTGATGCCCAGGCGGGCAAACTCGATCTGACGGGGGACATTCGGCACGGAGGTGTTTTTGATGACCCAGTCATACAGCGGACGGTGATCCTCAAATTCCAGGGTGCAGAGGGAGTGGGTAATGCCCTCGATGGCGTCCTCAATGGGGTGCGCAAAGTCGTACATGGGATAGATACACCACTTGTCGCCGGTGCGGTGGTGGTGCAGACGGTTGATGCGGTAGATCACCGGGTCACGCATATTGAAGTTGCCGCTGGCAAGGTCGATCTTTGCGCGCAGCGTCATGCTGCCGTCGGGATATTCGCCGTTTTTCATGCCTTCAAACAGGCGCAGGCTCTCTTCCACAGGCCTGTCACGGTAGGGGCTGACAGCCGGGTGGGAAAGATCGCCGCGGTTGGCTCTCATCTGATCGGGCGTCAGTTCGCAGACATAAGCAAGTCCCTTTTCAATAAGCTCTACGGCGTAGTGGTACATATCGTCAAAGTATTCGGATGCAAAATAGAACCGGTCATCCCAATGGAAGCCCAGCCAGGCAATATCCTCTTTGATGGCATCAACGTATTCTACATCCTCTTTTGTGGGGTTGGTATCATCCATACGGAGGTTGCATTTGCCGCCGAAACGCTCCGCCATGCCGAAGTCAACACAGATTGCCTTGGCATGACCGATGTGCAGATAGCCGTTGGGCTCCGGAGGGAAACGGGTATGAACCTCCCTGCCCTCATACTGTCCGCCGGGCGCAATGTCCTCGGTGATAAAGTCATAGATAAAGTTGCCTGCGGCATTTTCCGCAGCCTTGATCTCCTCTGCCATAGTCCTTCTCTCCTTATTTAGTGATGTCTGAGCTTTGATCCGGAAGCTGCTTCAGGAGAGCTTCTCCAGTCCTTTGTGCAGTCGTGCCAGGGCTTCTTCCCTGCCGAGAATATCCAGGATCTCCACAGCGCCGCCCGGTGTGATGGTCATGCCGGAAGCGGCAATTCTCACCGGCCACATGGCAGTACCGTTCTTGACCTCCAGCTTCACAGCCAGGTCGATCAGGCAGTCATGGATGCTGTCGTGATCCCATGACGGAAGTGCTTCCAGGGCTTCAATGCCTGCCTTGAGCAGTACCGGCGTATTTTCAAGAGTGGTCTTGCTCTTTTTATTGACAAACAGTTCCTTGTCGTAATCGGGCTGTTGGGCAAAGAAAGCGATCTTCTCGGGAATATCGGTGAGTCTGGTGGTGCGCTGCTGGAGGATGCCCGCCAGTTTGATGTAATCAAAAGGCTTGTCACCCAGAGCCTGTCTGAAGTAGGGAGCGGCGACCTGGGCAAACTGCTCGGTGGTCATTGCCTTGATGTATTCGCCGTTGAACCATTCCAGTTTATCGTAATCAAAGACGGCAGGAGATTTGCTGATACCGTCGATTGAGAAGTTTTCAACGAGTTCGGGCAGCGTGAACATCTCACGGTTATCCTTGGGAGCCCAGCCCAGCAGAGCGATGTAGTTGATGATAGCCTCCGGGAGGAAACCGGCCTTGACGAGATCTTCAAAGCTGGTAGCACCGTGGCGCTTGGCGAGCTTGGAGATGGAACCGTCGTCGTTCTTGCCCATGATGAGCGGCAGATGGATATAGGTGGGGATCTCCCAGCCAAAGGCTTCATAAAGCAGGTTATATTTGGGAGTGGAGGAGAGGTATTCGCTGCCTCTCACCACATGGGTGATGTGCATCGTGTGGTCATCAATGACATTGGCAAAGTTATAGGTGGGGAATCCGTCCGCCTTGATGAGAATCTGATCCTGCAGTTCGCTGTTTTCCACCGTGATGGTGCCGTAGACAGCGTCAACAAAGGTGGTGGAACCCTCCAGCGGCATCTTCTGACGGATGACATAGGGGACTCCGTCTTTGAGCTTCTGATCGATCTCCTCCTGCGGGAGATCACGGCAATGCCGGTCATAACCGGCGCCGGGGTCATCCGCATTGGCGCGCAGACCGTCCAGACGTTCCTTGGTGCAGAAGCAGCGGTAGGCCTTGCCCATCCGGATGAGCTGCTCCGCGTATGGCAGGTACATATTCTTTCTTTCACTCTGAACGTAGGGACCGTAATCACCGCCGATATCCGGACCCTCATCATGGATGAGCCCGGCATTCTGCAGAGTGTGGTAGATAATATCCACAGCTCCTTCCACCTTGCGTTCCTGGTCGGTATCCTCAATCCGCAGGACAAAGTCACCGCCCAGCGACTTTGCAATGAGGTATTCATACAGTGCCGTTCTCAGATTACCCACATGCATAAAACCGGTGGGACTCGGTGCAAATCTGGTTCTTACCTTTTCTGACATTTCCATTCACCCTTATTCAATAGATTCCACAGCCGCAGCCGTGTGTGCTATCCTATAATTATACCAAATTTCAGCAAATAGTCAACTATTCTTTCGACGGTAAAAGTGTTTCACGCCATTATGCGGCGCACGCTGTCGTGGAAAGGAGCTGTCGTGGAAAGCTGTCGTGGAAAGGAGCTGTCGTGGAAAGCTGTCGTGGAAAGGAAAAAAAGGACTTGACAAAACGTGCTTAGCTATGTATAATATGAAGGTATTCTGAATATGCGAGTGTGCTGGAACTGGCAGACAGGCACGTTTGAGGGGCGTGTGTTTCACGACGTACGGGTTCAAGTCCCGT
>ONEU01000216.1 GCA_900316925.1 uncultured Eubacteriales bacterium | reverse complement strand
GTGTAGTCCAGGTGCTTCGGGCCGGTTGCGTCTGCGGTGATGAAGGGGATGTTGATCTGTGCGGTGGTGATGCCGGAAAGCTCAATCTTTGCCTTCTCAGCCTCGTCCTTCAGACGCTGCATAGCGGTCTTGTCGCCGCTGAGGTCGATGCCGGTGTCGCTCTTGAAGCTCTGTACCAACCAGTCCATGATCTTCTGGTCGAAGTCGTCGCCGCCCAGACGGTTGTTACCGGCAGTTGCCAGAACCTCCTGCACGCCGTCGCCCATCTCGATGATGGACACATCGAATGTACCGCCGCCCAGGTCATATACCATAACCTTCTGATCGTTCTCCTTATCCACGCCATAGGAAAGAGCTGCGGCAGTCGGCTCGTTGATGATACGCTTAACGTCCAGACCGGCAATTCTGCCGGCATCCTTGGTTGCCTGACGCTGGGAGTCGGTGAAGTAAGCCGGAACGGTGATAACAGCCTGTGTCACGGTCTCGCCGAGGTAAGCCTCGGCATCCTTCTTGAGCTTGGTCAGGATCATAGCGGAAATCTCCTGGGGAGTATACTCCTTGGAGTTGATCTTCACTTTATAGGAAGAACCCATCTGTCTCTTGATGGAAGAGATGGTGTGGTCGGGGTTGGACACAGCCTGACGCTTTGCCACCTGGCCTACCAGTCTCTCGCCGTTCTTTGCAAATGCCACTACGGAAGGAGTGGTTCTGCTGCCTTCTGCGTTTGCGATAACGACGGGCTCGCCGCCTTCAATTACTGCTACGCATGAGTTTGTTGTACCAAGGTCAATACCAATTGTCTTTGCCATAATCAATTACCTCCAAAGTGATCTGTATCAGAATCATTATTATTAACTGTCTGTTTTATACAGCTCAGTTGCTTACCTGTACCATTGCGTGACGGATAATCCTGTCACCGATAATATAGCCCTTCTGGTAAACCAGGGCGATGCGTCCCTCTTCCAGCTCGGGATCGTCCACCCGGGCCACCGCATTGTGCACGTTGGGGTCAAATTCATCACCGCGCTCACCGAAGGCACATACGTGCAGCTTGTCAAATGCATTCTCCAGCTGCTTCTGTATCATTTCCAGACCCTTCCGAAAATCCTCCGAGACCTCCGCATCCGACGCCAGCGCCAGCGCGAAGTTATCCACTACCGGGAGGAAGGCCTCCACCGTTGCTGCCACGGCATTATCGTATGTCTGCAGCTTTTCTTTCTCGGTCCGCTTGCGGAAGTTGTCATATTCTGCCGCCATTCTCAGGAACTGATCCTTCTGTGTCTCAAGCTCCTGCTTCAGCGCCTCCGCCTCCGCATTGACTTCCGTCATTTCCGGTGTATTCTCTGTATTCTCACTCATAGTCTCTTCTGTAACAATGTCAGTTTTTTTAGAACCGGTTTTTCCGGACTTTTTTCTTGCCATTGTTATCTCTCCTTTCCACAGAATCAGACATCCATCATATCCGACAGCAGCGTTTCCACCTCGCTGCTCACATAATCGAGGGTCGCCACGATCTTCGGATAATTCATTCTCATCGGACCGATCAGCGCAATTGCTCCCGTACACTCCGGTGCAGGTGTGTAGTGCGTGACCGCCACGCTGAGATGCATCAGGGCAGGATGGTGAAGCTCACTGCCGATGAGGATCCCTGCCTTGGTATCCGCCGCTGAGATGAGCTTTGACAGCTCCGAGGATCTTCCCAGCAGCTCCATGACACGTTTGCCATCGCCCGAGGCAAGCTCATGCATTACAAACAGATTGGACTGCCCCCTGATGGCTACGCCGGTGGCCAATGCTTCCTTGGCTGCATCATGGATGGCAAGCAGCACATTGGGCATGATCATCGACATCTCGCCAAGAGAAATGGCCGTAGTCTGCATAAACGCCGGGGTGACCGACGTTACCGGCATTCCCGCAAGCCGTTCATTCATGGATTTGTCAAACATCTCCATCATGGATGGCGTGATGGCAAAATCACAGCGGAACAGCTTGGTTTTGACCGTTCCCAGAGAAGTAATCAGCACCGCCATGGCCGTATGGCTTCCCGTCTGTACAAAGCGGATGTGCTTGATCAGTGCCTTCTCCCCCGAGGGAGCCGCCGCTGCCGCCGCACAGCCCGTGAGCCGTGACAACAGCTCTGCCGCCTTTTCCAGCAGATGTTCCGGGGCATCGGCACTCTGTTCCAGAGCATCGTTGATCGCGCCCTGTTCCCTGACGGTCAGCAGCTGCGGTTTCATCAGGTCGTCAATATAGACCCGGTACCCCAGCTCCGTGGGAACCCTGCCGGAGGACGTATGGGGCTGCTCCAGCAATCCCAGTCCTGCCAATTCAGCCATATCGTTTCTGACGGTTGCCGAGGAAACATGGAAATCAAGGGCATCGCACAGGGTTTTCGAGCCCACCGGGTCGCCCGTCTGGATATATGTTTCCACAACCGCTTCCAGGATCTTCATTTTTCTTTCCGTCGGCTCCATATCAGCCACCTCTCTGTTAGCACTCTAATGGGGTGAGTGCTAATCTACTAATAATTTACCATTATCTTACCCACTTGTCAAGAGCTTATTCTATTTTTTTGTTAAAAATTCCGCGGTTTCATTACTTGCACTCTCTGCCCGCCGTTGCTAACACTTTCTGTTCCCCAGCAGAATTATGGCGGCGCATTTTCCCGGGCAGGCGGCTCCCAAAAGAAACAGCGCACAGGCAAATCGTCTGTACGCTGTTGTGATCGCTTCTTTTTCGTTCCTTATGCCCAGGGATTACTGCTCTCCGGGGCACGGATCTGCGAGAGTATATACTGCTCCCACAGGTACCATTTGCCGTCCTTTGCCAGGCGCAGGTCAATGTACCGCTGACTGTCCGCACCGCCGGATGTCAGGAACAGGCGGGCGTAATTCTCGTTGGTATAGGAATGGGGATTCTCGTTGACGGTGACGGTATAGGGTTCGGAGGGAACATAATCATTCCGATAGGTAGCCCCCTTGAAATAGGAGCGCGCCAGATAATCGGCACCGCGGAACCTGTCGGCAATGAACTGCTTATCGTAGTTGCTGAGGGGGCGGGGACCTCTGAGATAGTCCAGCATGGCAAGGGATGCTTGCTGATCCTGCGGATAGAAGCACAGAGCCAGCACAGTCATTGCAGCGGTGTCAAAGGGATTGGCAAGGGCAGCCTGGGGCAGTGCCATGAAACCGGAAAGATCATCCGGCAGCGTGGGAAAAACCACATCTACCACCCGGTTGCCGCCGGCAGCAGCCGGTTTTGACGTTTCGTTCACGCTGTTTTTCAGGTTGTCAAAAAGTCCCATAGGGAACATCTCCTTTCTATAGTCAGTCCTGGCAGCAGGAGCTGATGATCTGCTCTACCTGACGGATCAGGCCGGGAGCGGGGAGCTGCTGTCTGTCCGTGAAGCAATACTCCTTCCCGTCATAACGGAAGGTCACCGACACCTCCGGTGCATCCAGCGCCTGTTCCTCTTTATCGGGAAGTTCGCCCCATTTATTCACACCGTTCTCCTCATACAGGTCAAACAGTCTGTCCAGCACATCAAACGGGACCGCACGGCTCGACTGTTCAGGCGCATCCTTCCCCGCAGGACGCTGTACTTCCGTGAAAACAGCGTCTTCGCCTCCCTGGCAGGAAACCGTAACGGTATGATCCTCGTTTTCCATCCCGCCGTATACGCGCCACTCACAGGAAAAGCCCTCCAGCTCTTTCCGGATGGCTGCCCGGCGGTTATCCACGAGATGCCCGATAAAGCCCAGGACGGCCATCAGAAAGATCGCCACACCCAGCGCTAAAATCGTCACTACCGGTGTCATGCTTTATCCCTCCCGTCCACGGTTTCGTATAATTATGTACATTATAGCACAATCCCGCCGGCGTGTAAAGGAGATTTTCATCATCTTCACGAAAATCTTCACGAAAATCAGTTTTGACCTGCCAGTCCCCCAGTGAAAACCTTTTTCTGGCGAAAAAGGTTTTCGCCGGCCCCCTTTCCAAAATTCGCTGTGGGATAAACCTTGCCGCAATCGGTAAACACTCATTTCTCATCGTTGTTGACGATACAGTTGCAGGGACTTTCAGGCAAGTATTTTCAATTGATTGATGTGTATAGCTTCACATGGGTCGTTCATTTGGATGCCGCAGAGAGCAAAACTCATCGGGTGGCAAGCAAAAAAATACAGGCACGGCTGCGAACAGCTGTGCCTGTTGATGACTGATCAGATCAGCTCGATCACTGCCATTTCAGCAGCGTCGCCGCGGCGCGGGCCGAGCTTCGTGATTCTGGTATAACCGCCGTTTCTGTCGGCATACTTGGGAGCGATCTCCTTAAAGAGCTTGTTGACAACATCCTCTTTTGTGATGAATGCCATTGCCATACGCTTATTATGAAGATTCTCAACCTTTGCGATTGTAATAAACTTTTCTGTCATTGCACTGACTTCTTTTGCACGGGTAACGGTGGTCTCAATCTTTCCGTTCTCCAGAAGGAAGGTCACCATTGCTCTGAGCATAGCAGTTCTATGAGCAGTGTCTCTGCCGAGTTTTCTTGTTCCTGGCATAGATATTCACTCCTTTACGTTTGGTTAATTAAGGATCATTCCTCATCGGTCTGGAGCTGGAAGCCCAGGGAATTGAGCTTCTCCACAACCTCTTCGAGAGACTTGCGTCCCAGGTTTCTCACCTTCATCATGTCATCCTCAGACTTATTGATGAGGTCTTCCACGGTATTGATGCCTGCACGCTTGAGGCAGTTGAAGGAACGTACTGACAGGTCGAGCTCTTCGATCGTCATTTCCAGCACCTTCTCCTTGCCCTGATCGTTCTTTTCGATCATCACCTCTGTGTTGGTTCCCTTATCGGAAAGGTTCACAAAGAGGTTGAGATGCTCGGTGAGCACCTTGGCTGCCAACGAGACAGCCTCCTGCGCACTGATGACACCGTTTGTCCAGACATCCAGTGTGAGTTTATCGTAATCCGTGATCTGGCCCACACGGGTATTTTCTACCATGTAGTTGACCTTCAGCACGGGGGTATAGATGGAGTCAATGGGCAGCACGCCGATGATGCTGGCGTTGCCGGCCAATTCAGCCTTATTTCTTTCTGCGGAGATATAGCCTCTCCCCTTGTTCAGCGTGATCTCCATATAGAGCTTAGCACCTTCGCCAAGTGTAGCAATGTGCATCTCCGGATTCAGGATCTCTACTTCCGCATCCGTCTTTATAGATTCTGCCGTGACGACGCAGGGACCTTCGGCAGTGATCTCAACGGTCTTGGGACCGTTAGTGTGGAGCTTCGCAATGAGTCCCTTCATATTCAGGACGATCGCCGTAACGTCTTCCTTCACACCCGGTACGGTGGAGAACTCATGGAGCACGCCGTCGATCTTGATAGAGGTGACGGCCACGCCTTCCAGGGAGGAAAGCAGCACTCTTCTCAGGCTGTTGCCCAGCGTATTGCCAAAGCCTCTTTCCAAGGGCTCTACAACGAATCTGCCGAATCTGCCATCTTCTGACATATCTTTGGTTTCTATTCTTGGCTTTTGAATCTCGATCATCAGCTAACCTCCTTAACAAGTGACAACAAACGCTGTCCTGTTGTGTGTAACCTGCATGGAACGTGAGGATTACTTGGAGTACAACTCAACGATAAGATGCGGTGCAACCTCATAGTCAACATCCTCGATTGCAGGCATACGAACGATCTTCGCAGAAAGTTGCTCCTTGTTCATTTCCAGCCAGAGCGGGATCACTCTGCCGTTTGTCTGCTCCACGATGTTCTTGAACTTTGCGCTGCTCTTGCTCTTATCTCTGAGAGCAACCACATCGCCTGCCTTCACACGGTAGGACGGGATATCCACTTTCTTACCGTTGACAGTGAAATGACCGTGAGTTACGAGCTGTCTTGCCTCTCTTCTGGTGAGAGCCATGCCCATTCTGAATGCAATGTTATCCAGTCTGGACTCGAGAACGGTGATCAGGTTGTTACCTGCCTGGCCTTCCATCTTGGAAGCAATCTCAAAATAGTGATAGAAGGGCTTCTCCAGCACGCCGTAGATGAACTTCAGCTTCTGCTTCTCCTTCAGCTGCATACCGTACTCGGAAACCTTTCTTCTGGTGTTTGCGTTAGGATTTCTGTTGGACTTCTTGGAAATGCCGACGACTGCGGGGCTGATGCCCAGGTATCTGCATCTCTTGAGGATCGGATCTCTATTTACTGCCATTTCAAATACACCCCCTGTTATTATACACGTCTTCTTTTCGGAGGACGGCAACCGTTGTGAGGAATCGGTGTGACGTCTTTGATCATGCTTACTTCAAGACCTGCAGACTGCAGTGCACGGATTGCGGCTTCACGGCCTGCTCCGGGTCCCTTCACATATACCTCTACGCTCTTCATACCGTGCTCCATAGCAGCCTTGGCAGCTGTCTCGGCAGCGGACTGTGCAGCGAAAGGTGTAGACTTTCTGGAGC
>ONEU01000217.1 GCA_900316925.1 uncultured Eubacteriales bacterium | reverse complement strand
TGTTAGCGACACAGCAGTTTCGCCTTAAACGAACAGAGTGAGCGCAAGCGAACGACAGCGTGACTACACAGCGGCGGGGCGCCGCAGCGTGACTACACAGCGGTGGGGCGCCGCAGCGTGACACGGGTGCGCAGGCTCTGCGCTACGCCGCTTTTTCTTGACATAGGTCAAGCGCAAATGGTATAATAATCATACGAAAATGTCCTGAGGGAGGTTTGACGTTGAAATCCAAAAGCATTCTTTGCTGTATCCTGATTGCTTCATTGATCGCAGTCGGTACGGCTTCACATATTGTTGCATCCGCCGTGGAAACTGACGGGAATCCTGTGAGTGATGAACGTACAGAAACGGCTGTGCCCCGCTTCACCTGGGATAGAAATGACGCAGGAGGTATTACTATTCCCTTTGACACAGCATCCGGTGAGCTTTCCCTGATTAAGGATGCACGCCTGTTAGCCACCAGTCTCATCAATGATGATCTGCGTCTGGATAACGGCATTGTAACCATCGGCGCCTCGCTGCTCCGGAAACTGAATGACGGTGTGAATACCCTGAATCTGATGTCAAGGCAGGGGACGATCCCCATTTCGATAGAAGTTACCAATGAACATCCGGAAAACAGCGGGCTATCTACCGACAATCCGGAATACAACTGGAACCGGAACAGCAAGTTCGGTCTGACAATCGGCACCAACTCTGCATCCGCCACCGTGACGATCCGGAAAGAGGGGGATGATTCTCATTCCCTGACGATCAACAGGACGCTTTCGCTTGATAACGGAAAGATCTATCTTGACGCACCTTTCCTGCAATACCTCGATAACGGCAAAAACCGGCTGCTGCTCACATTCCCGGAAGGGAGCGTGGAGGTCTCTGTGAATGTCTCCGAGGAACAGGAACCATCGTCAGAAAATGCTCCGCTGATTGCCGAAGCCACTGACTTTACATGGGATAAAAACAGCAATCTCGGTCTGATCATTCCCACCAATTCGCAGGCTTCCGAGCTTGTCATCAAGAAAGACGGCGGTCTGTTTGCAGCCAGTATGACCAATCCAAACGTATATATCACGCAGGGACAGATCTGCATTGAGCCGGAATGCCTGAAAAAACTGGATGTCGGCACACATAAGCTGTCACTTATCCTGCCGGAGGGGAGTTTGTCGATCACCGTTCATGTGACAGGCGGAGAGACGGAGAAATCTGACGAGGCAACGACACTCACGGCAGATATCCTGAACTTTACCTGGGACAGGAGTGAGCTTTCCGGTCTCACCGTCAACACAAATGCTCTTTCCGACTTTGTGATATTGGCAAAAAACGGTATTCCGTTGGCCACCAATGAGGATAACGGACTTTCGCTGTCGGCAGGCTGCGTCAAGCTCACAAACGAGCTCCTGAATCTGCTCAATGACGGCGAGAACCGGTTGGAACTGATATTCAAGGACGGTACGCTTCCGATCACGATCCATGTGACGGATAACAAAACTGACGACGGCGTGATTTTCGCGGATGAAACCGAATTTACCTGGAATATCAACAGCGATGAGGGGGTCACGCTCCAAACCAACTCTCTTTCCAAGAACTTCTCGATCAAGAGAGACGGTATCATCCTGACCACCGGCTCTCAGAACCAGGGAGCATTCATCAAGGACGGAAAGATCATCCTTGAGGCGAGCTTCCTGAAAAAGCTGCAAGTCGGAAAGAACAGCCTGGTTCTGTTGTTTCAGGACGGCAAGCTGGACATCACCGTTAATGTCGTTGACGTGCCGGAAACATCCTCTGTGTTAGACAAAGAGATCGTCGCTGAGACCGTTGATTTCACATGGGACAGAAGCAGTCTGCTGGGAATCGGCGTTTATACCAATTCACTTTCCAGAAATGTTACCGTCAGCAAAGACGGCGTTGCTATCGCTTCCAATCAGGATCTGGGAGCATACGTCACTCTTGGACGGGTTGGCATCACGGCAAAGACATTGAGACAACTGGAGAACGGTAAAAATCACCTGCTGTTGGAGCTGGATGACGGCAAACTGCCGATCACCGTAACGGTGACGGATTCCCGGCATACCTCCGATATCTCGTCGTTACTGACTGCCGATCAGCCAGAGTATACCTGGTACAGAAACAGCGGGGAAGCAGTAACGATCCGGACAAATTCCACTTCGCAGAGCGCTGCGGTCAGAAGGAGCGACAGACTCTCCAAAATTTCCGATGCCGACAAGATCTCCATTCACGACGGTGCGGTTACATTGACCCCGCTGTATCTCGATACATTGAAGGACGGCAAAAATGCCCTGACGCTCTTCCTGGATGACGGCAATCTTGATATCACGGTGAATGTGATCACCACAGAGAGTGAAGAATCATCGTTCGGCTACTCTTCAAGCCCGGCAATTCCCTCCGGCACGGATCATTCCGGCGTTTTCCCCGACACCGGCAGTACAGCTCTGTCTTTGTCGGCAATTGCAGCCGCTGTGGCAGCCTGCTTTGTTGCCATTATGACAAGTATCCGAAGGAAGAGAAAGACGAAAGCAGAATAAGTATTGTAAAGTCTCTAACTTTACAGCTATTGCTAAGCAGACAGTTTCTGAAATCCGGAGAAACTGTCTGTTTTTCTTAACTTATAAAGTTTTATAACTTTACAGCAAAAAGCAGGCATGGGTACCTTCGACAGAGTATCTGTACATGAAAGACTGAATACTACAGCCCTGCTGTGCCTTGTCGGATGTGAGCGACATAACAGGTTTGACTTATGTGTACAGAGTGAGCGCAGCGAACGGCAGCGTGACTTGACAAATGTGATGATGGTATCGTATAATGTGGATAAAGAAAAATTGGTTGGTGGATAACTTTCGTGATGATTGATGTAAATGACTTGAAGGAGACTTGCTATGAAAACTGTAACACAATCAAGAACGTATGTCGGAATCGGTGCCAGACTGTTGGTTTGCCTGCTGCTGGTGGGGATGATGCTGTCCTTCTGCTCTGTTACTGCCGGAGCTGCGGAGACAAGGCAGAAAACTCCGTCAGGTCTTTTGTGCAGCGATGTGGCAAAAACGATCCGGGACTTCTGGGAAGAGAACGAAAAGACGGCAGGAGGCATGGCTACCGCCGTTTTTGATAAGAATGGCATTATCTTTACGGATACCTTCGGCTATGCAGATAAGGCAAAGCAGATCAAAGTCGCTAAGGATCAGGTATTTGACTGGGGCAGCATCAGTAAGACCTTGATCTGGGTGAGCGCCATGCAGCTCAAGGAACAGGGGAAGCTCAGTCTGGATCAGGATATCCGCAGCTATCTGCCGGAGGGATTTCTCACGCACCTGCGCTATGATAAGCCGATCACGATGCTTCATCTGATGAACCATACTGCCGGCTTTGATGAAATGATTTTTGAACTGGAAACACCGCATCAGGCGGATATCATTCCGTTGGGAGAGTTTCTGAAGACCTATCAGCCGGTGCAGTCCTTTGAGCCGGGAACGGTTGAGGCATACAGTAACTGGGGAGCGGCACTTGCAGGGTATGTGATCGAATGTATCGCCGGAGAATCCTATGCTTCCTATGTGCGAAAACATATTTTTGAACCTCTGAAAATGGAGAATACCGCTTTGCTGCCTGATCTCAGCGATAATCCCAAGGTTGCGGAGAGTCGAAAAAAACTCCGCAGCTACCTGCCGGACGGACATGATGCAGGAGAAAACTACCTTTATATCCATGCCTATCCTGCCGGTATGTGCACCTCCGATATCAATGACCTGACGATTTACGCACGGGCTTTGGCAGATCCCGGGACGATCCTCTTCCAGGATCCGGCAACCTATCAGGAAATGATTACCACGACATACTATTATGGCGGTTCAGGTATCCCGTCGAACTGTCATGGATTCTGGCAGACGGTGTTTGGTGATAACGTGATCGGTCACGGCGGAAATACTTCCTCATGCACCAGTCAGCTGGAATTTGACACCAAAACCGGCGTGGGAATGGTTGTGCTGACCAATCAGATGGGTGAGACGAACTTCAACAAAAAGATGGTCAGGCTCATCATGGGAGCACCCACCGTCAACAAACACGATGGCGTCAACGGAACCATCATCTTCCTGCCTAATATGCTGAACGGTCCGTTCAAACTGCTCTCCTTTGCCGGAATGGTAGACGTCACCGAAGAGAGTTTTAAGAAGTCTGTGAGTGTCCGTCAGACGACGGATTCCATTGATAAGATCGCCGTGGGCGGAAATGATAATCTGATTGTCAGCAGCCAGGAACAGTTCCTGATGTGGTTTCCCGTCATTCTGTGGATCACAGCGGCAGGATTTGCCGTTATCAGTCTGTTGGTAAAGCTGGTGAGAGCTATTGTACAGAGGATCAGACGCCGGCGTAATCAGATCCCTCTGGGAAAATGGTCGGCTTGCGGCAGTCTGCTGATTCTGTTCTCGCTGCTGCTTCTCTATCTGGGTATCGCGAACCTCTCAAGCGGCGACCTGTGGAGCATCACCGGCTTCCGTATCTGGTCGATCAGTTTCCTGGCACTCGGCGTCATCGTCGCACTGATCCTTCTGATCGGTCTGCTGATGACCATCAAGGAGCGGATGTCCATTATCCGCAGGCTTTATAACCTCCTTACTGTCCTGATGATGGGCGCTGTCATTTATAATATCCTCTACTGGCAATTGTATACATTCTGGCTGGTATGAGCTTCTTGTCAAACAATCTATTTCTCCGCAGTCTGCATCCGGAACAGACTGCGGATTTTTTTCGGGGGTGCTAATTCCGTCCGGTAAGGAATAGGTATGGAATACGAGATTGAGAAGAAGACACGGAAATCAACTTTGAAAAATCCTTGACTGAAAGTCCATACAAATTCTTCGGTAACAACGCTGAGACGTTAGTGTTTACCGATTGCTGCAAGTTTTTCCCTTAGCGAACTTTGGAAAGGGGTCCGGGAAAAGTTTTTTCGCCAGAAAAAAGGTTTTCCTCGTAACTGGCAGGTCAAAACTGATTTGCGTGAGAAGAAGAGGGGATATGATGACAGAGACTATCTTATGGGACGGGAAGCCGTATCAAGTAACGAAAAGCTCCTGCAAAGGGCTTGCCGTCACAACCTACAAGCCGGTCCGCAGCAAACAGGAACAGCAGGACTATCACGAAACGGTCACCGAACGCTGCCGTCAGTTGCTCCGGCAGCATCAGCTCGCGGGTTCCGCCAGATAGCGGGGGGTGGCGTGTGATTGCGATCTATTGCAGACAGTCCGTGGATAAAAAAGACAGTATTTCCATCGGACAGCAGGAAGCCGCTTGTAAACGTCTGACAGGAACAGAAGAGAATTGTCTGGTATTTTCGGACAAGGGCTTTACCGGCGCCAATACCCATCGGCCCGGGTTCGAGAAAATGATGCGGGAGATCAAAAAGGGAAGGATTGCCAAGGTCATTGTCTATAAGGTGGACAGGATCAGCCGCTCCTTACTGGATTTTGTCGGCATCTACAGTCTGTTTGAGAAGTATCAGGTTGAATTTGTCTCCTGCAGCGAGCAGTTCGACACCTCCACGGCCATGGGAAAAGCCACCTTACAGATCATCATGGTATTTGCGGAGCTGGAACGGAACATGATTCAGAAACGTGTGAAGGACAACTTTTATGATCGTGCGAAAAAGGGGCTGTACTTAGCGGGAGTAGCGCCATTCGGCTACTGTAAGGTTCCCATCACCGTTGACGGGATTCACACCCACTGCCTGGCGCCGGATCAGGAGCATCCCGAAAAGCTGTCCTCTGTCCGATGGATGTATGAAAGCTGCCTTCTGCACAAAAGTCTGGGACAGATCGCCAGGGAACTGAATGTTCAGGGTATGATGACAAACCGCAGCAAACCCTTCACATCGGTTTCCGTGAGCCGTATCCTGCGGAATACCGTTTATGTGCGGGCAGATGCTGACGTGTACCATTATCTGAAGGAAAAGGGCGCCGTTATCCAACAGCCGGTGGAGGACTTTACCGGCGTTTACGGCTGTACGGTCTACGGTACCAGAAAACAGAAGACGACCCAGAAATTCACCGATCTGCATGGTGAGAATGTACAGCTCAATCACCATGAGGGGCTTATTTCATCAGCTGACTGGCTGGCGGTTCAGCATGAGCTTGATCAGCATAAGCCGGTCAGCAACAGCGGCAAGGGCAGGAATACCTGGCTCACAGGACTGACGAAATGCCGGTTCTGCGGAAGAGGCGTAACAGTTGTTAACGGACAGCGCAACGGCAAACGGTACCTGAATTGCGGCGGGAGAAAGGAGCATCTCTGTCCTGGCAGATCACATCCCATGACCTTTGATGAGATCGAGGAGGCTGTGAAAAACGACCTGCTGCAAACGCTCCGTTCCTTTGCCTTCACGCCTGCCGTGCATCCGCGTGTTGTTACTGCCGAGGAGAACCACCTGAAGATCCGGCTTATCCGGAACCGAGAAGAGATTGAAAAGCTGATGGAAAAGCTGGCGGATGCAGGGAAGACGCTGATGACGTACATCAGGGAGCGGATTCAACAGCTTGACGCCGAGAACAAGGAGATCAGCGCCGAACTGAATCGACAGTCTGACGAACAGCCGACAGAGGACGTCGGACAGCTCCGGAAGAGACTGATGGACTGGGACGAGCTGGCTTTTGACGAAAAGAAACGGATCGCCCAGGCCTTTCTGTCCAGCGTTATCGTAGGGGATGGGGAGATCGAAGTGGTCTATCAATAAGCGTTCCCCCGCACGGCAGGAAACGCCATACGGGGGAGCGAAAGAAAATCGGATATTCGGTTTATGTCTTGCCGAGAATGATGGCAGTCGCACGGGGGCCGAGGGTGAAGCTTGTCTGATTATCCAGCCATTTTTCCTTACCGGGTTCATAGGACGCCCCTGTGGACTCACAGAACAGGTACCATTGGAAGCCCGGCGGAATGATCGGCAGACCAAATTCGTGTGTCTCCCAATGGGCGTTGACCAGCACTAACACAAAGCTATCGTTTTCAAGACCGTAAGCGGCATGATCCTCCGCAAAGAGGTACGAGAATGCCAGTCCGGGGGAATACTCATCAATGTTCCAGGGGATCGTCCCGTGGAAGGAGAGCGTGGGGTAGTCCGTACCGTTCTTTCCGAACAGGTAATCACAGGCGGTCAGCACCGGATGCGCCTTCCGGAACGCAATGAGCCTTTTGGTGTACTCAAACAGTCCCCGGTTCTTTTCCAGACCGTTCCAGTCCAGCCAGGATATTTCATTATCCTGACAATAAGCATTGTTGTTGCCGTGTTGGGTATTGGCCAGCTCGTCACCGGACAGGATCATCGGCACACCACGGCTTGTCAGCAGGATGGTGAGCATATTCTTCATCTGACGCTGCCGGAGGCTCAGGATGTCCGGATCTGACGTTTCACCCTCCGCACCGCAGTTCCAACTCATGTTATCATTACAGCCGTCACGGTTATCTTCGCCGTTGGCTTCGTTGTGCTTGTCGTTATAGGAAACAAGGTCGTACAGTGTGAACCCGTCATGGCAGGTTACGAAATTGACAGAGGCAGAGGGAGATCTGTCGCCGTAAAGATCATCGGACCCCCTGATTCTGCGGTACATTTCCGGCGCACATTCCGCACCGCCCTTGATGAAACGGCGCAGGCAATCACGGTACTTGCCGTTCCATTCTGACCAGCGTCCGAATGAGGGGAAGCTTCCTACCTGATATAACCCGCCGGCATCCCAGGCCTCGGCAATCAGCACGCTCTTGCCGAGGACGGCATCATTGGCAATACTGTCCAACAGGGGCGGGTCGATCATGGGTGCCCCGTTTTCATCTCTGGACAGGATCGAAGCAAGATCGAACCGGAAGCCGTCCACATGATAGGCAGAGACCCAGTAACGCAGGCAGTCCAGTACCACGTTTCTCACCACCGGGTTATTGCAGTTCATTGTATTGCCGCAGCCGCTGAAATTATAGTACCATCCCTCCGGTGTCAGAAGATAATAGGTACGGTTGTCAATGCCGCGATAGGAGATACAGGGGCCGTTTTCGTTTCCCTCTGCGGTATGGTTGAAGACTACATCCAGGATCACTTCGATCCCGTTCTGGTGCAGCTTCCGAATCATGTTTTTCAGCTCATCCGCTTCGGCGCCGAAGGGAGAAGAAGATGCATAGCCTGCTTTGGGCGCAAAGAAATCCACCGTGGAGTACCCCCAGTAATTCAGCAGACGCTGTCCGTTAATGGTGCGGGAGTTCTCAAACTCATCAAATTCAAAAATCGGCATCAGCTCCACACAGTTGACGCCCAGTTCTTTCAGATAAGGGATCTTCTCGGTAATCCCCGCAAAGGTGCCGCGAAACCGGACGCCGCTGCTTTCGTGACGGGTAAAGGAGCGGACGTGCATTTCGTAGATTACTAGGTCGGTCATGGGCAGTTCCAGCGGCTTATCGCCCTCCCAGTTATAGTCGTCATAGATGAACTTGCCGCGGTGCTGGCTTTCTTTGGAATAATCGGGTTCCTTTCCCCAGACCGTTCTGCCGGATACGGACTTGGCGTAGGGATCAAGCAATACTCTCGACTTGTCAAAACAAAGCCCCTTTTCCGGTTCATAAGGACCGTCAAAACGGTAGCCGTATTCGGTAGAATCCACCTGGATGCCAAAGACCATCATCGTGTAGACATTGCCGATCCGGAATTTTTCAGGAAAGGGGATCTCGACAAACGGCTCTTCATCGCCCTGGTGGTAAAGCACGAGGGTACAGCCGGTCGCTTCCTTGGAAAAGATGCTGAAATTCACGCCGCCGTCGGTAATGGTCGCACCAAACGGGAACACACGTCCAATGCAATAGGAGAGGTTCTGAATGGTATCGGTGGGGAAGGTATCAATCATTTTCATTATATCACCGTTTCTTTCTCCCTGTAGTCAGGATGGTCTTGCAGCGGTCAGGGTTCAATGCAGAGGTAGCTTGTCAGTCCGGTACTTTCAAGCAGATCACTGACAAACTGCTGCGGCTGGCAGATTGTCAGTTTGCCGTTGTGGGCTTTCATGGTTTTATAGAGCAGAATGAATACTCTGAGCCCGGCAGAAGAAACGTAATCAACGTCTTTGATATTGATCGTAAGCTCGGTCAGACTGTCAAGAGCACCAGAGAAGGCGTCGTAGAATTCGGGGGAAGTTTCTGCGTCAATATGTCCGCCGATCACGGCAGACATGATGGTTCCGTTTTGCTGTTTAGTAATCGTTATCATGCTGAATCAACTCCGTTATCCCATCTTGCTTTATGTCTTCTCTACAAAATGTAATCGACAAAGCAGTAAAAATATAGTAATATACTACCATTATACCATATAATTTGAAAATATCAATTGCTTTCCCGGCAATTATTTTTTTGACACCCGTTTTTCCGCCGTAACCTTTTGTGATCGGAAAGACAGGATGTCCATGTACAGCGGCCTGGAGGTGCGTGTGCCCTTCTGTGATTACCGTGTCGTGGAATATGCGTTCAACCTGCCCTGGACACTCAAGGCCTGCAGCGGCAGGGAAAAGGGGATCGTCCGGGAGGCCTTCCGCGGATTGCTGCCAGACAGCATTATCGACCGGAAGAAAAGCCCGTATCCCAAGACACATCACCCGCTGTACTTCCGGCTGTGCGCTTCTGCCGTCAAAGAGATCCTGGACGACAAGCATTCCCCCCTTGCCGGGATACTCGACCGCAGCGGGGTGGAGGAGATCATCGGACATCCGGACAAGATTGCCTCTCCCTGGTACGGCCAGCTCATGCGTGCCCCGCAGATCCTTGCGTATATCATTCAGTTGGATTACTGGTTCCGGAAGAACGCCGTCACCATCGAGGCATAAATTGTGCGTCAAAAAACCTCCGTATACAAACCGTATACGGAGGTTCAGTTTATTCATAATCCTTTTTCAGCATCGCGCGTACATCGACATTCACCATATCCGGGCCTTTCGGTGAGGGCTTCTGTATGGTGCTCTCATATTTCAGACCGCTTTTTTCCATGACCTTCCCGGAACAGACATTCCTGACATCGTGTAAGGCTTGGATACGATTGACACCAACATCTACAAACAGGTAGCGGATCACAGCCTTTAGCGCTTCCGTCATAATTCCTTTGTGCCAGTAGGCTTCTCCGAGACAATAGCCGATCTCGGCCGTCTGACCGTCATCCCACAGATTTACCACGCTGATACTTCCGATCGCCTGGTGGTTCTCCTTCCATTCGATCACCCAGTCATAGCAGGTCTTATCCTGATAGGCATCGATCCGGCTTTTGATATAGGCTCTCACGTCTGCGGTTCTGGTATAGGGCTCCCATGTCAGAAAGCGTGTCACAGCGGTACTCGAAGCCCAGTTGAGAAACATATCCTCGGCATCTGTGACCTTATATTTTCTGAGCAGGAGCCGCTCGGTTTCAATGCGGTGTGTACCCCTGTGCTCCATGTTCGGCACTCCTTTCACGGTGTTGTTCGACAGCGGGGAAGACTGACAGAAACGAAAAACGGTGAAGACCTGTCAGACTTCACCGCCATGATCCGGTTTCCCTGCTTCGGCAGCTCGCGCCGCCGGCCGTTCCGTCATACGATCACAGAATCGAGCTGTCAAGATAGTGCTCAAGCTCTTCTTCGTCTCTCTTTTGTTTTTCTTTAATGATCAGAAAAGCAGTAAAAGCAGCCGTCAGGGCAGCAACCGCGCCGATCACGGAAATCAATATGGTAAATACTTTCTTATTCATTCAGAAAACCTCCTTCAATAGAAATTGCTTTTGTATCATTATATACTGTTTCCAAAAAAAAGTCAAGGCTAACAGCGGATTTTTTGTATAATCTGAAAAAAGGGCAGAAAAAAAGCAGAACACCGGTTCTGCTTTGACAATTCTGTACACGAGCTGTGCACCTGTCATATTTTCTGCTCATCAGGCAGAAGCATTCAGCTTACGAGCCAAAGAAGACTTCTTTCTGGAAGCCGTATTCTTCTTGAGAATACCCTTAGCAGCAGCCTGATCAATCTTTTTAATAGCCACGCGAACGCTCTGCTCCTTATCAGCAGCATTTGTTTCGATAGCAGCATTAGCTTTCTTCAAGCTTGTTTTCAGTGTGCTCTTTACGATTTTGTTAGCGGCTGTTTTTGCAGCAGCAACCTTTACACGCTTTTTTGCTGATTTAATGTTAGGCATATTGACACCTCCCTTTCCTCCACTTGAGTACAGCTTATCTTAGCATTATTTTCAAAAAAATGCAAGTGTTTTTTGAAAAAAAATCAAAAAAAATACAGTTTGTATATTTTTACCTTCAGCCGGAACCCCTGCCGGAGGATCTTTCGCCAAAATAACTGCCGATTCTGATTGAATTTTTCCGATAAGTATGTTACTATGGTAAATAGTCAAAAAAGGGGGGAGTATGATGGCAGATAATCCCGGCTGCGAGTCCTGCAGCCACTATGTCTATAACGAGTATTACGAATGCTACGAATGTCTGGTGGATCTGGATGAGGACGAGTTTGCGAAGTTTCTGACCGGCACCATGACATCCTGTCCCTTTTATGAGCATGACGATGAATACAAGATCGTCAGAAAACAAAATTAAGGAGTGCGCTATGAAATCACTAAAAAAGTACATCGGCTTTCTGGTCAATATGATCTACGGCTGTATCATCGGTGTGGCAAACATCATTCCGGGTGTGAGCGGCGGCACCATGGCGGTAATGCTCAATATCTATGATAAGCTCATTGATTCCTTCACCGGTCTGCGGAAGCATTTCAAAAAGAGCATTGCCTTCCTGATTCCCATTCTCCTGGGGGCGGTGATCGGCGTGTTCGCATTTTCCAAGCTGATTAAATACCTGATCGGTGTATGTCCGCTGCCTACCTGCTTTTTCTTCATCGGCCTGATCCTCGGCAGTCTCCCGCTGGTGTTCCGCAAGGCGCTGGAAACAAAGTTCAAGCCCGTTTCCGTCATCCCGCTGGTGGTATTCCTGGGCATTATGACTGCACTGGCATTTGTCAGCACAGAAGGAAAGGACAAGGCTTCCATCGAACTGACCCTGGATATCTTCAACTGGTGCTATCTCCTGGTAGGCTCTGCTTTTGCCGCTATGTGCATGATTATTCCGGGGGTGAGCGGTTCCATGATTCTGATGATCCTGGGGCTGTATGCTACCGTGCTGGGCGCTATTTCGGATATCTTCCATCATTTTATGACCAGTTTTATGCTGCTGCTGCCGGTAGGAATCGGTGTGATTCTCGGCATCGTTTTTGGCGCCAAGCTGGTTGATCTCTGTATCAAAAAGCTCCCCCAACAGACGTTCTTTGCCATCATCGGACTGATGCTCGGCTCACCGCTGGTGATCTACCTGAAGTTCCAGGCACAGAGCAGCGAGACATTTGTGCTCAGCCCCCTCAACATCACCATTTCCGCAGCAGTTGGTCTGGTGGGTGTATTGATTGCATGGGCTTTCGGCAGCGAGAAGCTGAAAGCAAAGCTCCGCAAAAAGAATGGTGCCGGGAAAGAAACAGAAGTCCCCAAAAAGGCGTGACTCATCTGACCTGGAGGTACAATGAAAAACAGACGTATTCCTTCACGGATACGTCTGTTTTTTTACTCAGTATTCTGTTAACGGGTCATAGCGCACACCGTTGTAGCGTGTCTCAAAATGCAGATGGGGGCCGGTCGAATAGCCGGTAGAACCCACATAACCGATCAGCTGACCGGCTGAAACCGTCTGTCCGGCAGTGACTGTCACGCCTGACAGGTGGCCGTAGATGGAGATCTTGCCGTTGCCGTGGTCGATCATTACGTAATTGCCGTAACCGCCGCCGCAGCCGCAGCTGGAAAACTTGCCGTAGTCATGGTCACAGGTATCGTTGCAGGAGAACACATAACCGTCATAGCAGGCAACCACCTTGGCACCGTAAATGCCGCCCTCGGCGATATCCAGCGCACCGTGATTATTGACGCCGCGCCATTCATCAAAGGTGGAGGTCAGATAGGTGAAGCCCGGGCAAGGCCAGACGAAGGAATCACCGTTCTGCGGAACAACGATCTCGGGATTCTGGGACTGCTCACGCAGACGCTGCCGTTTTGCTTCGGCGGCTTTTTCCTTGTTATAGGCTGCCAATGCATCCTCCAGCTGTTTTTGCATCTCCTGGTTATTCTTGATGCCGGCCTGCAGGTCGGCCTGTGTCTTTTTCAGTTCTTCGATGATCCTTGTATTCTCTTCGGAGAGCTGGTCGAGTTTTTTCTTATTGGCCTCCAGGGAACGCTTCTCACTCTCTACCTGGTTCTTTTTCTCACGGAGGGAGCGCTGTTCCGCCGCAATGACATCCATCTCTCCCTGGATGGAATCGATCAGGCTCTGGTCGTATTCCGACATACTTTTTATCATCTCGGATTTATCAATGAAATCCGAGAAGCTCCTGGCGCCGAGAATAATCTCCAGGGAAGAGGTATCTCCCGCCATGTGGACTGTCCGCAGCCGCTGACGGAGCATTTCGAGGATATCATCAATTTCGGCAAGCAGGGAGTCGATCCTTGCCTGTTTTTCTTTGATCTCTGCATTGAGGTTCTGGATCGTGCTGTTGCTTTTCCTGATCTTACCGCTCAGGTCAGCGATCTGCGTCTGCAGTTCCTTGCTGTACTTTTCCTTATCCTTGATATCCTTCTTTGTCTGTTTCAGTTCCTCCTGCATCTCGGAATTTTCCTTTTTCAGATCGGAGCGCTGCCGTTCGTTTTCGGATTCATCAAAATTCGTCAGGTCAGAGGAAGTCTGTTCCGATTCCTCCTGGGGCTCTGAGCTGTCCTGTGACTGCTCCGTGGTTTGCGGTTCACTTTCGGATTCCTCCGGTTCTGCGCTGCCGTGGAGGGTGCAGCAGGAGACGATCACCGCAGCGGTCAGCAGGGCAGACAGGAATCTGATTCGTTTATTTGCCAAGGATAGAACCTCCTTCCTTGTTGAGATAGCGAGAGATGGAGATAAAGCTGCCGACAAGACCGATCAGCACGCCGATACCGGACATAATGAGCAGGGTAGGCAGCCAGATTTCCTCCAGTGTCAGGGTCGAACCGGAGATCATGCCGATAATACCGGAAGCGGCACTCCGGATGGGGTTGTACATAGCCAGAATAGCGCCGGATGCCAGCAGACCTGACAGCAGGCCGATGAGCATTGCTTCAATGATGAAGGGGATGCGCACAAAAGCATTGGTCGCGCCGACGGATTTCATAATGCTGATCTCGAACCTTCTGGAATACATGGTCATCTTGATGGTATTGGAGATGATGAAGAGGGTAACGATAGCTAAAATCAGTACGACCCATGAGCCTACCAGCGTCACAAAATAATTGAGCTTGGTGAGCTTGCCGGCGATATCGCTGCGGTCGCTGACCTTTTCCACCCCTTCGATCTTGATAATGGCCTCCACGGTGTCATTGTACGCCGAAAGATCCTTGAGACGCAGCTTATATTCGTTGCCGAAGGGATTTCCCTTGCCCTGCATACTTTCATAGATATTGTCGCCAAGGGTTTTCTGATATTCTTTCAGCACATCGTTCCTGGAATGGAAGCGGTAGCTGTCGATGTTCTTGATCCTGCTGAACGAAGAGCCGAGCTTGACGGAATCGAGATCGGAAAGATCACGTTTCAGATAGACGGTGATCTGATTATCGTCGCCCACCTTGGAGATGAGGGTACTCATATTGACAGAGATCAGGGCAGCGGCTCCCGTGATTACCAGACATGACACCAGCACGATTACCGATGCCAGCGACATCATGCGGTTGTTCCAGATATTTTTGACGCCCTCTTTGAAGAGGTAGCCGATACTTGACAGCTTCATACAGTTTCCTCCTTTGTTTCATCCTCATCATCCGTCCCCTTGGGAGTGTCGGGATGGTATTCGGAGGGGAGGAAGGCGTCGTGGGTGATCTCGCCGTCTGCAATGCGGATCACACGGCCGCCGAATTCCTTGACAAGATCATGCTCGTGGGTCACGATAATGACGGTGGTGCCTCGTTTGTTGATCTCCACCAGCATTTTCATAATCTCATGGGAGCGTTCAGGGTCGATATTGCCGGTAGGCTCGTCGGCGATCAGGAGCTCGGGATTATTGACTAAGGCTCTTGCCAGGCTTACACGCTGCTGTTCACCGCCGGAAAGCTCATTCGGACGGCGTTTTTCGGTGCCCTCCAGTCCCACCAGCTTCAGAACGTATTTTACCCGTTTTTTGACGGCTTTTTCAGGGGTGCCGATCACCCTCATGGCAAAGGCCACATTGTCGTAGATGGTCATTTTATCAATCAGACGGAAATCCTGGAACACAATGCCCATGGTCCTTCTCAGATAAGGTACCTTGCGCTTGCGCATCTTCATCAGATCCTGCCCGTTGACCACCAGCTTGCCGAAGCTGGCTTTTTCTTCCCGGATCAGGAGCTTGAGGAAGGTGCTTTTTCCTGCGCCTGACGGTCCCACGACAAAGACAAATTCTCCCGGACGGATATCAAGGGAGAGCTTTTTCAATGCTTCCGTACCGTTGGGGTACACCTTTGAAACATTTTCCAGATGAATCATGTTATCTCACCTTTCTGACTGCATCGGTAGGGATGCAGCAAGATCATTTCTGCTTTGATCTTCAATTATGATGATTTGTCCGTTCCTATCATTATACAATGAAATGCAATCCCCCGTCAAATGCAATTTTTTACGGAAAAGACGGCTTTCTGCGGCCATTCTTTGTCATATTCCGTTATGGCACGGCTTTTTGACTTTCTGCTGTCAGATTTTGCCCCGATTCGCCTTTTTCCTCGACAAAAACATTGACATTGAGGGCTTGAAATCTTATAATATTATTATTGCCTGAAGAGTTCCGACACAACGATGGTTGGACAATTTTTTTGAAAGAAGGAAATCAATGATGAAAAGTGATGCAATTCACGAGGGTGTAAAATGTGCACCGCAGCGTTCGCTGCTCCGTGCACTGGGTATGACAGATGAGGAGATCGCAAAGCCGATGATCGGTATCGTCAGTTCCTTTAACGAGATCGTTCCCGGACACATGAATATTGATAAGATCGTAGAGGCCGTCAAGGTGGGCGTTGCCATGGCCGGCGGTACACCGGTGGTTTTCCCGGCTATTGCTGTCTGTGACGGTATTGCCATGGGACATCAGGGCATGAAGTATTCCCTGGTCACCCGTGATCTGATTGCAGATTCAACCGAGTGCATGGCGATGGCTCATGCGTTCGATGCTCTGGTCATGGTGCCGAACTGTGACAAGAACGTTCCCGGTCTGCTGATGGCAGCAGCCAGACTGAATATCCCCACGATCTTTGTCAGCGGCGGCCCGATGCTCGCCGGCAGAGTGGGCGGCTGCAAGACCAGTCTTTCCAGTATGTTTGAAGCTGTCGGTTCCTACAACTCCGGCAAGATCACCGCCGAGGAACTGAACGAGTATGAAAACAAAGTATGTCCTACCTGCGGTTCCTGCTCCGGTATGTACACGGCAAACTCCATGAACTGCCTGACCGAGGTACTGGGTATGGCGCTCAAGGGTAACGGCACCATTCCGGCCGTGTATTCCGAGAGGCTCCAGCTGGCAAAGCACGCCGGCATGAAGATCATGGAGCTGCTGGAGAAGAATATCCGTCCCCGTGACATTATGACAGAGGATGCCTTCCGCAATGCGCTGACCATGGACATGGCTCTGGGCTGCAGCACCAACAGTATGCTGCACCTGCCCGCAATTGCACATGAGTGCGGCATTGAGCTGAACCTGGACATCGCAAACGAGATCAGCTCCCACACACCGAACCTCTGCCATCTCGCACCTGCCGGCAGGACCTACATGGAGGATCTGAACGAGGCAGGCGGCATTTACGCCGTGATGAACGAGATCAATAAGCTTGGTCTGCTGAAAACCGACCTTATCACCTGCACCGGCAAGACGATCGCCGAGAACATTGCCGGCTGCGTGAATAAGAATACCGATATCATCCGTACAGTCGATAACCCGTACAGCACCACCGGCGGCATTGCGGTTCTCAGAGGCAACCTTGCTCCCGATTCCTGCGTGGTGAAGCGTTCGGCCGTGGCACCCGAGATGCTGCAGCACAGCGGTCCTGCCAGAGTGTTTGACTGCGAAGAGGATGCCATGGATGCCATCAACAGCGGTAAGATCAACGACGGCGACGTTGTGGTGATCCGTTATGAAGGACCTAAGGGCGGTCCGGGCATGAGAGAAATGCTCAATCCTACCTCAGCAATCATGGGCAGAGGACAGGGCGGAACCGTTGCGCTGATTACGGACGGCCGTTTCTCCGGTGCCACCAGAGGCGCCTCCATCGGCCATGTATCACCCGAAGCAGCCGTGGGCGGTCCCATCGCGCTGATCCGTGACGGCGACATCATCGACATTGATATCAACGCCAACACCATCAATGTCCGTCTGAGCGACGAAGAGCTTGCCGCCAGACGTGCTGACTGGAAGCCCAGAGAGCCGAAGATTACCACCGGATATCTGGCAAGATATGCTTCCCTGGTCACCTCCGGCAACAGAGGCGCTATCCTTGAAGTGAAGAAGTAATTGAGACACTGTGCAGGGCGGTTGTAACAGGCTGCTCTGCACTCACTATTTTCATTTGTCCATCAGAACACACAGGAGGAACGAATATGCGAGAAGCACAATGGAAGGATTATGAGCTGATCGACTGCTCGGACGGGGAACGTCTGGAGCGTTGGGGCGATATCGTGCTCATCCGTCCCGACCCGCAGATCATCTGGCAGACGCCCAAGAAGCATCCCCTCTGGAAAAAGGCACACGCCCGTTACCAGCGCTCCTCCAGCGGCGGCGGCGCCTGGCAGTACTACCAGACATTGCCGAAATCCTGGACGATCCGCTACCATGAGCTTACCTTCGGCATCAAGCCCATGGGCTTCAAGCATACCGGCGTGTTCCCTGAGCAGTCAGTCAACTGGGACTTTGCTGCCGGAAAAATCAAAAACGCCGGCCGTCCTGTGAAGGTACTGAATATGTTTGCCTATACGGGTGCCGCCACCCTTGCCTGCCTGAATGCCGGGGCATCCGTCTGTCATGTGGACGCTTCCAAAGGTATGGTGCAGTGGGCAAAGGAGAACGCAGGACTGAGCGGCCTTGCCGATAAACCGGTGCGCTGGCTGGTGGATGACTGTGTGAAGTTTGTCCAGCGGGAGCAGCGCCGCGGCAATACCTACGACGGCATTATCATGGACCCGCCCTCCTATGGAAGAGGTCCCGGAGGAGAGGTCTGGAAGCTGGAGGAACAGCTTTTTTCCCTGGTAGAGCTTTGCCTGCCGATCCTTTCGGAGAATGCTCTGTTTTTCATTCTCAATTCCTACACCACAGGGCTGTCACCCTCTGTAATGGAATACCTGTTGGGCGTGATGCTGCAAAAGCGCTTCGGCGGCAGGACTTCCAGCTCGGAGATCGGTCTGCATGTTACTGAGAGCGGTCTGACGCTGCCCTGCGGCAGTACCGCCATCTGGGAATCGGTATAACAAGGGCAAGGGGACAGGGAATGGAAGATTTTATCAAAGTCGAAAATGTGTATTTCAGGTACGATGAAGACGAGGAAGAGGATAATCACGCCGGAGCGTCGGATTATGCGCTGAAAGGCATTGATCTGACCATCGGCAGGGGAGAATTTGTCGCCATTGTGGGACACAACGGTTCGGGGAAATCCACCCTTGCCAAACACTTTAATGCAATCTATCTGCCTACCACTGGTGATGTGCTGGTGGACGGCATGAACACCAAGGACGACGACCATGTATTTGACATCCGTAAGAGGGTGGGACTGGTCCTGCAGAATCCCGATAATCAGATTGTTGCGGGGATCGTTGAAGAGGACGTCGCATTCGGGTGCGAGAATCTCGGCGTTCCCTCCGCAGAAATACGCACGAGGGTTGATAATGCCCTCAAGGCGGTAGATATGTACGACTACCGCAGACACTCGCCGGATAAACTCTCCGGCGGCCAGAAGCAGCGGGTCGCCATTGCGGGGATCATTGCCATGGAGCCACATTGCATCGTCCTGGACGAACCTACCGCCATGCTTGACCCCCAGGGACGGGAAGAGGTCATCAGCACCGTCCGCCGTCTGAACAAAGAACGGGGGATCACGATCATTCTCATCACCCATTATATGGAGGAAGCGATTTTAGCGGACCGTGTCGTCATGGTTGACAGCGGCAGAGTGTTCACCGAGGGAACTCCCCGGGAAGTGTTTTCACGGTGCGAGCTGATGAAGCAGCACCATCTGGACGTTCCCCAGGCAACAGAGCTGAACCACCGTCTGCGCGGCTGCGGTCTTGAGCTGCCGGAATGTGTCCTGACAGAGGATGAATGTGCCGCCGCCATTCTGGAGATGTTGAAGCATCACCGGAAAACAGACGGTTCCGAATGATCCGATCGGAGTGAAATGCGATGTCGATCTTAACAGCAGAACATATCAGCTACATTTACGGCGCCGGTACGAGCTTTGAAAAGCAGGCGCTGGAAGATGTCAGCTTTGAAATAGAAAGCGGGGAGTTCGTTGGTCTGATCGGTCACACGGGTTCGGGAAAATCCACCCTTGTGCAGCTGCTCAACGGTCTGCTCCGCCCCAAGGAGGGCAGGATCCTTCTCAACGGGAAGGATATCTGGGAAAAGCCCAAAAAGATCCGTGAGATCCGCTTCAAGGTAGGGATGGTGTTCCAGTATCCCGAGTACCAGCTCTTTGAAGAGACTGTCTATAAGGATATTGCCTATGGCCCGAAGAATATGGGACTTCCGGAAGAGGAAATCGACAGGAAGGTACACGCTGCCGCAGAATTTGTCGGACTGAAACCGGAGCTTCTGGATAAGTCCCCCTTTGAGCTTTCCGGCGGAGAGAAACGCCGTGCCGCCATTGCCGGCGTGATCGCCATGGACCCTGAGGTGCTCATTCTGGACGAACCCACAGCAGGATTGGATCCCTTAGGACGGGACGTCCTGCTCTCGCAGATCAAGTCCTATCACGATGTCAGGAAGAATACCGTCCTGCTGGTGTCACACAGTATGGAGGACATTGCTAGGATCGCCGACAGGATCCTCGTGATGGATCACGGCAGGAAGGTCATGTTCAGCACCACCGGGGAGGTCTTCTCACGGGGCGGTGAACTGGAATCCATCGGTCTGCGCGTTCCGCAGATCACCAAGATTATGATGCTGCTGCGGGAACAGGGAATCCCCGTTCCTGCCAATATTCTCACCGTGGAACAGGCATTCCATGAAATTATGAATCTATGTGTATAGGAAAGGAGCGGGGCCATGGTAAGAGATATTACGCTCGGACAGTTTATGCCGGGTCGTTCCTTGATACACCGTCTTGATGCACGTTCCAAAATACTTTTTCTGCTTGCTTACATCGTCTTTATATTTGTTGCAGGCAATTATCTGTCGCTGATGCTGATCACCATGGCATCACTGCTTGTCATCCTCCTGACAAAGATCAGCTTCCGGATGTACCTCAAAAGCATGAAGGTCATCCTGTTTGTCATCCTGCTCACCGGTATCCTGAACCTGTTTTACGGCTCGGGAGAGGTGCTCTGGGAATGGTGGATTATCAAGATCACCGTGGGCGGCATCAATAATGCAATCTTCGTGACCATCCGCATCGCGACGCTGGTACTCATCAGCTCGGTACTGACGTTTACCACCTCGCCGACGGACCTGACGGACGCCCTGGAACGTCTGCTCAAACCCCTGACGGTCTTTCACATCCGGGTCCATGAGCTTGCGATGATGATGACCATTGCACTGCGGTTTATCCCGGTGCTGCTGGAAGAAACCGATAAAATTATGAATGCCCAGAAGGCAAGAGGCGCCGACATGGAAAGCGGCAGCATCTTCAGGCGCATCAAAGCGCTGATACCGGTACTCATTCCGCTGTTTGTCTCGTCCTTCCGACGGGCAAACGACCTGGCAATGGCAATGGAATGCCGCTGCTACAACGGCGGGAAGGGAAGGACCCGTATGCGGATCCCGCACTTTTCATGGCTGGATCTGTGGGGGCTGCTGTTTTCGCTGGTGATGTTTACCGGCGTGGTATTATGTAATGTCTATTTTCCGCCGCTTGTGAGATAAGGACGCTTATGAGAAATATACTGTTAAAAATCAGATATGACGGCCGTCAATATCACGGCTGGCAGGTGCAGGAGAACGGCCGCACCGTGCAGGAGGATTTCCAGCGGGCACTCTATGAGGTGATCGGCGAGAGACCCGATATCAAGGGCTGCAGCCGGACGGATGCAGGCGTACACGCCAATATGTTCTGTATCAGCTTCCATACGGCTCATTCCATTCCCGCAGAACGGCTGCCCCATGCCATCAACCGTTTCCTGCCCGGTACCATTGCGGCCTTTGAAGCCTGCGATGTCCCCGAGGATTTTCATGCCCGCTATTCCTGCAAGGGAAAGGAATATATCTACAAGATACACAATGCCCCCTTCCGTGATCCGTTTCTGGACGGCTACGCCCTGCACTACTGGCACCCGTTGGACGAGCACCTGATGGGGCAGGCTGCCGCGCATTTACTGGGCAGGCATGATTTCACCGCCTTCTGTACCGTTGACCACAGTCGGCAGAAGGGGGATTTCCACCGGACGATACAGAATATCGGTGTAAAGCGGGACGGCGACATGGTCACCGTTACCGTACAGGCAGACGGCTTTTTATATAATATGGTAAGGATTATCGTAGGGACGCTGCTGTATACGGCCCAGGGGAAGATCCGGCCGGATAGGATGCCGGACATCATCCGGTCACTTGACCGCAAGCAAGCCGGTCCCACAGCCCCCCCGGAGGGTCTGTATCTGAACCGTGTGTTCTATGCGCTGTAAGGGCGCAGCAATCCATGTGATCAAAAGGAGGGAAAGAGCCAATGGCAAGAAAAAAGAACCGAAGAGGACGCTATGAGATCCAGGAGAAAAAAGCGTCAGAAAGAAAATATACCAGCTATGAGGATGTACCGCTGGAGGACTACCGCAGCACCGAACCGGAGCCGAGCAATATCACCGGCAAGTTTCTGAAGGTTTTTCTGATCCTGTTTTTGTCAGTCGTGGCGGTACTGGCCTTTATGAACATTGATAAACTGACTCCCGATAATATTGCCCACTGGTTCCAATATGATCTGCTGGGAAAGACAGACGGAGAGGGCTATCCCATCACATTTACCGGGGCAAGCCTGAATACGCAGAACTTCGATCTCATCAGCAATGTGCCGGTCTACTGCAGCGACACCACGATTGCCGTACTGAATCCGAATGCGGGCAAGTATCAGGAAAACCAGCACTCATACGCAAGTCCTGCCCTGAGTGTGAACGGCGGCTATGCGATCGTCTATAATATCGACGCCACCGGCTTTACCGTTCTGAAACGGGATTCCGTCGTCTATTCCGGCTCCGCAGATGATAAGATCTATGCGGGTGATATTGCCGACAACGGTGTTTATGCCCTGTTGACGCGCAGTGACGACTATCTCTCCAAGCTGACGGTCTACCGTACCGATAACCTGGAAAAATACGAGTATTCCTTTGCGGATTACTATGTCAATACCGTTTCGCTGAACCATGACGGTTCCCGTGCAGTGCTGTCGGGTGTTTCTGCGAGAAACGGCGGCCTGATCTCCGTGATCTACATCCTCGATTTCACCCAGGACACATATATGCAGAAATACGAGGCAGACGATACCTATATTTATGAGGTGTCTTTCCTCAACAACGGCAATGCGGTAGCGGTAGGGGACAAGACGGCGTTCTTTATCAATGTGGAAAGCGGCCAGAAAAAGGATTTCAGCTTCAAATCCCGTACCCTGACAAATTATACCCTCAAGCGTGATTTCGGTATGCTGCTGTCGCTTTCCGTCAATCCCGACGGTCGTGAATGTAATATCATCACGGTCAGCAATAGCGGTGAGATTGCCGAAAACATCCATACCGGCGAAAAGATCCTGTCCATGGATATCAATAACGGCAGAGCGGCTGTTTTGGAGCACGGTAAGCTGGTGGTATTCGCGGCGGACGGCAAGGAAGAGACCTCCGTGGAGGTGAGCTTCGATGCCAGAAAGCTCCGTTATACGGATCACCGGACGTTTTATGTCCTCGGAAAGAGCCGAATCTTCAAAATCGGCATATAATCGGCAATAGTTTCGGAATTATTTTCAAAAAGCTATTGACAAACAACCACAGGCTTATTATAATAGACTATGGCGTTTTAAAAAGATTCTGTTGAGGTGAGCGTATGGTTCTTGATCTGAAAAAAGTGTTTTTGGAGGAGAACGAGCGCATTACCGTACAGACAGAAGTCGATATGTCCCAGGACAATCAGGACGGGATCGGCTTTGTTTCGCCGGCTGATGCTCAGATCACGATCGTGAACCGGGCAGGGCTGGTGGAAATGAGTGCTGATGTACGCTTTGATTACCGGTTTGCCTGTGACAGATGCGCTTCTATCACCGACAGAAGCTTTGCGTTTACATTCCGTCATATTCTCGTTGACCATCTCTCAGAGGAGAGCGGCGACGATTATATTGAAGCACCTGACTATAAGCTCGATACTGACGCTCTGCTCAGAGATGACATTCTTTTGGAACTTCCGTCAAAGTTCATTTGTAAGGAATCCTGTAAGGGCTTGTGTTCAAAGTGCGGAAAAAATCTTAATGAGGGCTCCTGCACCTGTAATCGGCAGGAAACGGATCCACGGCTGGCAGTGCTGATGCAGCTGCTGGCGGAAGAATGATTTTCAGTACTTTTATTCAAGGAGGTCAATTACAATGGCAGTACCAAAGAGAAAAACTTCTAAGGCAAGAAGAGATAAGAGACGTTCTGCAGTATGGAAGCTCAGCGCTCCCGCACTGACAAGATGCTCCAACTGCGGTGAGTTCAAGCTTGCTCACAGAGTATGCACCAACTGCGGTATGTACAACGGAAGAGAAGTCATCAAAACAGAGGCTTAATGGGCTTCTTAGATTTCACTTAAAACAGAGGAGGAGCAATCCTTCTCTTTTTATTTATCGGCAGTGCGGAAAGGAAGTACGAAAGCAGACAGCTTCCAAGCGTGTTGGGAAAAAAGGAGGAGAGAAGTATGGCAAAACCGGTTGTAGCGATCGTCGGCAGACCGAATGTGGGAAAATCCACGCTTTTCAATAAACTGGTCGGACAGCGTGTGGCGATCGTGAATGATACGCCCGGCGTCACACGAGACAGGATCTTCGGCGAGTGTGAGTGGAGGGGCCGGAAGATATCTCTGGTAGATACGGGCGGAATAGAGCCTCATTCAGAGGATGTCATTCTGAAACAGATGCGCCGTCAGGCACAGCTTGCCATCGAAGCCGCCGATGTGATCGTCCTGGTGACCGATCTGAACAGCGGCGTGGTCGCAACCGATCACGAGGTAGCTATGATGCTGCAGAAGAGCAGCCGTCCGGTGGTACTCTGTGTGAATAAGTGCGATAAGGTCGGCGAGCCGGATCCTGCCTTCTACGAATTTTATAACCTCGGACTGGGTGATCCCATCCGGGTATCCTCCGTGCATGGACACGGCACCGGTGACCTGCTCGATGCCGTCTTTGAATATCTGCCCGACGCTTCGGCAGCGGACGAGGATGAGGACGTGGTGAGCGTGGCCATCATCGGGCGTCCGAATGCCGGAAAATCCTCCCTTGTCAATAAGATCACCGGAGAAGAGCGCTGTATCGTGTCGAATATTGCCGGAACGACCCGTGACAGTATTGATACCATGATTGAGAACCGGTTCGGCCGCTTCAAGCTGACAGACACGGCGGGACTTCGCCGCAGCAGCCGTGTGGACGATACCATTGAGAAATACAGCATTATCCGTGCCAAAATGGCCATTGAACGCAGCGATGTGTGTCTGGTGATGATCGACGGCACCGTCGGCTTTACGGAGCAGGATTCCAAGATTGCCGGTCTGGCACATGAATCCGGCAAGGCCTGCATCATCGTGGTCAATAAGTGGGACGCCGTTGAAAAGAACGACAAAACCATGAATGAGTACCGCAAGAAACTGGAGACAGACTTCTCGTTTATGTCCTATGCGCCGATGATCTTTATCTCTGCCAAAACAGGTCAGCGTCTGGATCGTCTGTTTGAACTGATCGTTTCCGTGGTCAATTCCGCCGCCATGAGGATCTCCACCGGAATGCTGAATGATCTGCTGGCAGAAGCAGTTGCCAGGGTCCAGCCCCCCACTGATAAAGGACGCCGCCTGAAAATCCTTTATATGACACAGTCGGGCGTGAAGCCGCCTACATTTGTTTGCTTTGTCAATTCGGCGGAGCTGTTCCATTTTTCCTACCAGCGGTATCTTGAAAACAGGATTCGTGAGACCTTTGGAATGCAGGGAACACCGATCCGTTTTATCATCCGTGAACGTGGAGACAAAAAATAAGAGGTGTTATCAGTGGAGGAATTTGTCAGTTTTATCTCAAACTATTGGCTACAGACGATTATTGCCGTATTGGCCGCCTATCTGGTCAGCAGCGTCAATACTTCCATTATTGTCACGCACATCGTGACGCATAAGGATATCCGCACCATGGGAAGCGGCAATGCCGGATTTACCAATGTGCTGCGCTGCGTCGGCAAGGTTCCGGCGGTGATCACCTTTGTGGGCGACTTCCTGAAGGGCATCATTTCCGTACTCATTGCTTACTTCCTGATGTTTCAGGTTCCCGGTGAGATGGGGGAGATCTACCGTGCCTATGTCATGTACCTGGCAGGCCTGTTTGCCGTGGTGGGACACACATTCCCGCTCTATTATAAATTCAAAGGCGGCAAGGGAGTTGTCACCACCTTTGCCGTGATGCTGATGACGGACTGGCGCACATTGGTCTGTGCACTGCTGATCTTTGCTATCTTCTTTATGATTGCCCGGATCATCTCACTTTGCGCCCTCATCAACTT
>ONEU01000218.1 GCA_900316925.1 uncultured Eubacteriales bacterium | reverse complement strand
GAATTTTTTAGCAAATTGTCCGTGGAGTTTTTTGGTGTCCCGAAAAACTGCCAGGGAGCTGAAGGTTCCCGGGACACGGGATACGGCAGGGATTTCGTCTCGCATTTCTCGGAGAGGAGTCTAGGGATAACCCCTTTTCCGTTGGAAATGGGTCATCCCCCAGAGAAACTGCCCGGTATCATTATTCCCTTGGAGGAAAAAGGGGGCAGGTGCTGACAGATCAGGCAGTGAGATTCGGAACGGTGACGTTCATCTTGTTCAGATTATCGGTGATACGGTCGATGATCTCCTGTACCTCGGCAGAGGAGAGGGTGCGCTCATTGGAGGAGAACTCAAAGCGGACCGTCAGACGATGAATGGTGTCAGTATCATAGGTGTCGATCACGCTGACACTGCGCAGGAGGGAGGCATCCTCCTTCTCCCAGCAATGCTTCATGTCGGCATAGAGCACGCCTTCGGGCATATCCAGGCTCAGGTCGTATTCAATAGAGGGATACTTGGACGGCTCGCTGTAGACGATGCCGGCATCCTCCACGGCTGCGAACAGCTCTACATCTATCTCGGCAAACACAATGTTGGCTTTTTTGTCGATATTCTTGTTCACGACGGGGTGTACGATGCCGATCACACCCAGCTCCTGACCGTTGAGAAGGATCTTATTGAAGTTGACAGGATGTTCATAGTCATGGGTAGCTTCCGCAGCGGCAAAGGTCAGCTCACTATGCTTGATGTCCAGCGCCAGGGAAGCGAGGATATCACGCAGCCTGAAATACAGGGATTTCATGGAGCTTGTCTTGCTGAACAGGGTGACAGCCAGCTTTTTCCGCTCAATGCAGAGATTGTTCTCGTCCATTCCGCTGACGACACGGCCGATCTCGAACACGCCGAACTCCGGTGCAAAGGAAGTGTTGGACTTCACCTGACAGAGCTGGGTGGGGATGATGGATTTGCGGATGGTCTCGATGTTGGGGTTGGTGGCGTTGGCGAGCTTGATATTCTCTTCCACGGCAATACCCAGAGCTTTCAGCTCGTCATAATAAGCCCAGACATAGGAATGCAGTTCGTGAAGGTTGTGCTTTTTGACCAGCAGGTCCTTGATCTTCTCCTCGTTGGTCTTGACAGGAGTCATTCTGACAGGATAGAGGGGAGAACGGGTGGTGTTGACCTCAAAATTATCATAACCGTAAATACGGGTGATCTCTTCGATGATATCGGCGTTCATGGTCACGTCCTTGGTGATACGCCAGGAGGGAACGTCCACGGTGTAGCTGCCGTTGTCGTAGGAGACGCTAAAGCCCAGTCCGATAAGTGTTTTGACAATGGTATCGGCATCAATGAAAATACCGGTGTATCTGTCCACAAAGGCCTGATCGAAATGCAGGGTGACTGGCGGGAATTTTACGGCATATTCGTCTGTCAGGGAGGAAACGACCTTCACGCCGCTGTCATATTTCTGCAGGAGATAGAGGAAACGTCCGATGGCGGGAACAGTCATCTCGGGATCGAGGCTCTTCTCGTAACGCATGGAAGCGTCGGTACGGTGGGTGAGGCGCACGGTGGATTTTCTCACAGAAGCGGCGTCAAAGTTAGCGGATTCGAGGGTCAGGGTGGTGGTATCCTCTACGATCTCGGAATCCAGACCACCCATGATACCGGCAATAGCAACGGGAATATTGTCGTTGCAGATCATCAGGGTATTCTCGTCAATGTTACGCTCCACGCCGTCCAGCGTTTTGAAAGTAAAGGGGGCGTCGAAACGCTTGATGCGGATCTTTTCCACCTTGCGGGAGTCAAATGCGTGCATGGGCTGACCCATTTCCAGCATGAGGTAATTGGTCAGGTCGGCAAGGAAGTTGATGGCTCTCATGCCGCAGTAATACAGACGGATGCGGATATTCACGGGGCTGACGCTGCGGCTGATATTCTCTACCTTGATGGTGCTGTAACGCTTGCAGAGAGTATCCTCAATCTTCATATCCACCTGGGGCAGATCGTTATAAACGGACAGTTCAGCGGTATCAAGAGGTTTCAGTTCCCTGCCGGCAAGAGCCGCAAACTCACGGGCAATGCCGTAATGTCCCCACAGGTCAGGACGGTTGGTCAGGGATTTGTTGTCTACCTCAAAGATGATGTCGTCCACATCATAGACGGTCTTGATATCGGTGCCCAGAGGGATATCGTCGGTGATTTCCATAATGCCGGAGTTATCATCGCTGATGCCCAGTTCGCTCTCGCCGCAGCACATACCGAAGGAGGTGTAGCCTGCCAGCTCTCTGGGAGCGATGGTGATTTCGCCGATCTGCGCGCCAATTTGTGCGAAAGCGGTTTTCATGCCGACTCTGACGTTAGGAGCGCCGCATACCACATCGGTGAGTTCGCCGCTGCCGGTGTCAACCTTCAGCAGGTGCAGCTTTCTGGACTGCGGATGAGCCTCTACGGACTTGATCTCCGCCACCACAACGCCGGAGATGTCGCTGCCCTTGAAGAAAATTTCGTTTTCCACCTCTGCGGTAGAGAGGGAAAAGCGGTGTATGAGGTCAACCTTGTCAAGACCGCTGAGATCGACAAAGTCCTCGATCCAATTCATTGATAATAGCATAGTTGTTTCCTCCCTTATTCGTCATCCGTAAACTGTGAAAGTGCTTTCAGGCTGCCGCTGTTCAGATCACGGATATCCTTGATACCGTACTTCATCATGGCGAGTCTTGTCAGACCGAGACCAAAGGCAAAGCCGGTATATTCATCAGGATCAATACAGCCCTCACGCAGTACGTTGGGATGGATCATGCCGCAGGGGCAGAGCTCCAGCCAGCCGCTGTGCTTGCAGGAGGGACAGCCCTCACCGCCGCAGATCAGACAGCTGATATCAAGCTCAAAGCCGGGTTCCACGAAGGGGAAGAAGCCGGGGCGGAGTCTGACGTTGATATCCTTGCGAAACACCTCGGACAGCATGGTTTTCATAAAGTAGATGAGGTTGGAGATAGAGATATCCTTATCGACCATGACGCCCTCCATCTGGAAGAAGGTGTTTTCATGGCAGGCATCGGTAGCCTCATTGCGGAAGCATCTGCCCGGGAAGATGGCACGGATGGGAGTGCCGTTCTTAATCAGACCGGGGCCGTATTTTTTCAGAATGGCATTCTGAGCGGCAGAGGTCTGGGTTTTGAGGAGCTGACCGTTTTCAAGATAGTAGGTATCCTGCATATCTCTTGCGGGGTGGTGCTTCGGGATATTCAGCGACTCAAAGCACTCATAATCCGTCACGACCTCGGCATAGTCTTCCACGGTGAAGCCCATGGATTTGAAAATGGATTCGCACTGTCTCTGAACCAGTGTGATGGGATGATAGGAGCCGCAGCCGCAGCTGCACGGAGAGGAGATGTCGAATGTGGGCATGGACCTGATCTCCAGTTCCACCTGACGTTTTTTCAGTTCCGCTGTCTTTTCTTCAATTTTAGCGGCGGCAAATTCCTTGAGCTTGTTCACATCGGCGCCGAATGCCTTTTTCTGTTCGGCGGCCAGGTCCTTCATGCCTTTGAGCAGGGCAGTGATGCTGCCCTTCTTGCCAAGATAGCCCACCCGGAGCTTATCCAGTTCTCCGAGATCAACCGTCATGCTGAGCTTACTTTCGATTTCTTCCTTTAGCTTTACAATTTTGTCGTCCATAGTAACCTCCTGAATCATGGTATTCAAATCTTTCGTCCGCACCGGCCGGTACATAAGAAAATCCCCGCGTTATGATCTCATAACGCAGGGACGAAAGGACAAATTTCCGCGGTACCACCCTGATTTTTGCCGGAGCAAACACTCATTGCGGATAACGGGCGCTAACCGTTGCTGCTTACCTCCCGCAGGACTCGGCAGCACCACTCGAAAGTGAACTTCATCGGAGAGAAAGGCAGCCCGCTTCCAGCCATGACGGGTTTCTCTGTTGGATTCCTGCCTCCGACTACTCTCTTTGTCATTGTGTTTGAATACAAACCCCATTATACCACAACCATTCCAGATTTGCAAGTACCATGCGCGGCGAATCAGTTTTGACCTGCCAGTTACCAGGGAAAACCTTATTTTTGGCGAAAAAAAGGTTTTCCCCGAACCCCCTTTCCAAAATTCGCTGAGGGATAAACCTTTTTATTACAAAAAATGATCCCCGACAAACGCGGGGATCGTAACTGTGGGTTTATTGTGGGTAGTACACTGGCGCACAGAATCGGTTAATCAGACGGGATGAATCTTAGCGGAGAGGTCTGCCGAAGGATTGATGCCGATTTTCGCATCACGGCGAGCCTTGAAGAACTTAGGTGCTACCTGCGGGAACTGCGCATAAGTCAGCACATCCTCTTCCTGCTCGATCCATTCCGGAATTTCCTGACGCAGCTTGTCAAGCTCCGGCTCCAACAGATCGGCAGGACGGCAGGTCACCGGCTTCTCGTCGCCGATGATCTTCTTGCGGAAATCGGGGTCGATCGGAACGGGAGTGGTTCCGTATTTCCCGGCCACCAGATCCTTGAACTGTCCGCTGCAGTTTTTATACTTGCCGAACAGGACGTTAAAGACGGCCTGGGTACCAACGATCTGTGAGGTGGGGGTAACCAGCGGGGGATAACCGGCATCCTTACGGACACGGGGCACTTCCTCCAGCACTTCGGTCAGTTTGTCCTCCTTGCCGGCATCCTTGAGCTGTTTGAGGAGATTGGAGAGCATTCCGCCGGGAACCTGATAGATCAGAGCCTTGGCGTCGGTAGCAAGCATCTTGGGATCAAGCAGACCGCTCTTGATGTACTTTTCACGGAGCGTCATAAAGTACTCTCTGATCTCGGCCAGCTTGATGAGGTCAAGACCGGTGTCATATTCGGAGCCCTGGAGAGCAGCCACCATGGATTCCGTCGGAGCATGGGAGGTGCCGTTAGCCAGGGGAGACATAGCGGTATCAATTCTGTCGGCACCGGCTTCAATGGCCTTGAGCAGACACATGGAAGCAAGACCGGAGGTATAGTGGGTATGCAGCTGGACGGGAATCTTGACAGCCTTCTTGATAGCGGCTACCAGCTCCTCGGTATAGTACGGAGTGAGCAGGGCAGCCATATCCTTGATGCACAGGGAATCTGCGCCGGCAGCCTCGATCCTCTTGGCGTAGTCAACATAATATTGGGTGGTGAAGACAGGGCCGGTGGTGTAGCTGATGGCCACCTGCGCTTCAACATTGGGATTCTCTTTTTTAGCGGCTTTTGCAGCGTTGATTGCTGTCTGCAGATTCTTGATATCATTGAGAGCATCGAAGATACGGATCACGTCGATACCGTTAGCGACGGAACGCTGAACGAAATATTCCAGCACATCATCGGCATAGTGACGATAGCCCAGCATATTCTGACCGCGGAAGAGCATCTGCAAACGGGTGTTCGGACAATTTTTGCGGATCACGCGCAGCCTTTCCCAGGGATCCTCGTTCAGAAAGCGGATGCAAGAATCGAAAGTAGCTCCGCCCCAGCATTCCAGGGAGTAGAAGCCGACCTCATCGAGCTTTGAGAGGATGGGCTCCATATCCGAAAGCGGCATTCTGGTGGCGATCAGCGACTGGTGAGCGTCACGCAGGATGGTTTCGGTGATCTCTATTTTTTTAGCCATGATAACCTGCTCCTTTCCATGAAGTGCGTCAGTTCAGCGTGACGAGCAGGGCGCCGGTATCAACAGACTCACCCTTGCTGACAGCCACAGCAGCAACGGTGGCATCATGGGCAGCCTTGATTTCGTTTTCCATCTTCATAGCTTCCAGAACGACCAGTACATCACCGGCTTTGACTGCCTGACCGGCCTTCACGGGGACACTGATAATGGTTCCGGGCATGGGAGCCTTTACCTGCTCACCCTCCACAGCGGTCTTGGGAGCGGCTTTGGGAGCAGGAGCGGCAGCTTTCGGAGCAGCAGGAGCAGCAGCGGGAGCGGCGGAACCGTCAGCTTCCTCTACCTGTACGTCATAGACAACACCGTTCACGGTGATCTTCAGATTTTTCATGTTAAACATTCCTTTCGCCTCGTATCGTTATATGTAAAGATTGTTGTGCTTCTTGGGTAAGGTAGACACTCTCTTGCTGCTGAGCATATCCAGAGAGGCAATGAGTCTGTCTCTGGTTTCGGAAGCTGTGATGATGTCGTCCACATAGCCGTCCTCCGCAGCTTTCATAGCGGTGAGGTTTTCTTCCTTGTACTGAGCGATCACCGCAGCTTTATCTGTTTTGGGATCCTTGGAGCCTTTGAGCTTGCCTCCCAGATCATCACCGAGCATAATGACAGCGGCGGCTTCGGGAGTCAGAGCGGAGACAGAAGCCTTTGTCCAGGCGAAGGTCATATCCGCAGCGGCGCCGGAACCGGCAGCGGCGATATATACCGCACCGAAAGCATCTCCGGTGATCACGGTGATTTTAGCGGTAGTTGCTTCGGCATAAGCGGAAGTGAGCTTAGCGGCAGCCTTGATGCAGGCAAAGCTCTCTGCGTTCAGGAAGGTAATGACGGGCATACTGAAAGCATCGCAGAAGCGGATGAAACGAGCGGCCTTTGCACAGGCCTTGCCTTCGAGGGATTTGCTTTCGAGGACCGTAAGACCGACGGTAGTGCCGTTAACGGTAGCGACAAAGGTTCTGGCGCCCTCACCGAAATCTGTCTGCAATTCAATGGCACTGCCGGCATCACAAACGGCGCGGGCAGCATCGGCAGCAGACATATTGTCGGCAGCAGCCGCTTCGGCCTCAATACTGTCATAAGCAACGCAGGCGGAAGAAAGGTTATTGGACGGGAGCAGGGCAACGAGGTCCTTAGCGGTTCTGAGAGCCTCCGCTTCATCCTTGGCGAGGATATGTGCAACGCCCTTTTTAGCGTTCTGAGCGGCGGAAGCGTCTGCGCCGCCGGTATTGACGGAGAGCTCCGCCTGATCGGACATGATAACGATATCGGATACGGCAGCGATCAGAGCCTGAGTGCCGAAGCATTTGCCGAGCACCACAGCAATCTGCGGCACAACACCGGAAAGGTTGTTAGCGGTTTTAAGAACCCTTCCGTAAGCGTCGAGCAGATCATTTCCCTGTGACAGTCTGCCGCCGATGGAATCATAGATACCCACCACCGGCTCACCGGTTTTGAGAGCGAGCTCATAGAGCTTACAGATTTTTGCGGCCTGAGCCTTTGACATAGCACCGCCGTCGATATCGGAATTCTGAGCGAAGGCATACACACCCAGGCCGTCGATTGTACCGTGAGCGGCAGCGACCTCAGCATAGCCATCGGTTGATTTTGCAAAAGCGTCAATTTCTGTGAAAGCGCCGTCATCAAAGAGAGCCGCGAGCCGCTGATATGCCTTTGAACCGGACTGTTTTTCGCGAGTCTCCAGGAGCGCCTGAGTTTTTTCTTCTATACTCATCCTGATCCTCCCTTATTTGTATAAAAAAATACTAAACTATACCTATCCCATTATATTACATTTCCGCCAAAATATCAAGTATCAAATCCCCCGGCGGCGCAGAGCCTGCGCACCCGTGTCACGCTGCGGCGCCCCGCCGCTGTGTAGTCACGCTGTCGTTCGCTTACGCTCACTCTGTACGTTTAAGGCGAAACTGCTGTGTCGCTAACATCCGGCACGGGGCTTCTCCCATTTTCTACGTCCGCCGACACGCCCCTTGACGGGGCGCTTAACGGCTGTTTCTTTCATGCTTTCAGGTACGGTTACTCGACTCATCGTACCCGTGCCTGCTTATTGCAGTTGCAGACGAGGATAGATATTTGATTATTGATGGTCAGGCAGTCGCTGGTAACACGGGAGCGGCAGCTTGCCGGGTGTTTATTGAAGAGACGAAAACGGCAGAAAACCGGAGCTTTCTGCCGTCTTTAAGAAAAAGTGTTATTTGGTGACAGTAAGGGTGAAATCTTTGTTAACGATCTTGCCGGATGCATCCTTGAGCTTGACTCTGATCTGGTAAACGGTGGCAGCCTTCGGTGAGATTCTGACGACAGTCTTGGAGCTGTATGATTGTGCACAGGTCCAGGATGTCTGAGATCTCTGCTTGTAATACACGGCGTAGGTATAGGGGGCGGTACCGCCTGAGCCGCTGCAGGTCACGGTGACGTTCTTTCCTTTCACGAGCTTCTGTGCGGAGATTTCCGAAAGGTTTTTCAGTTCTGCGGTCACCTTGATCGTGAAATCCTTGTTGACCACGTTGTTTTTGGCGTCCTTGATTTTTACGCGGACGGTATAGGTTGTGGCCGCTTTCGGTGTGATGGTGACGGATTTGTTGGTTTTGAAGCTCTGTATGCAGGTCCATTTGGATTGTGTGCGCTGCTTGTAGAAAACGGCATACTGATAACCGCCAAAACCGCCGGAAGCGGATGCTGATACCCTGATACTGCTGCCCTTGGTAATCGTCCGGGCAGAGACAGAGGACAGATTGGTGAGGGCAGGCTTCACGGTGACAGCGAAATCCTTGTTGACCACTTCACCGCCGGCATCCCTGACTTTCACCCGGACAGTATAATTCGTTACTGCTTTCGGAGTGATAACGACGGTTGGATTCGTTTTGTAGCTCTGGACACAGGTCCATTTTGTCTGAGTCTTCTGTTTGTAGAATACCGCATACCGGTAGTCTTTCCGACCGCCCCCGGCAGCGGCAGTCACGGTAACGGACTGGCCGGCCAACAGGGTCTTGGAGGAAACCGTACTCTTGTTGAGCAGGGGATTGTAAACGGTGACAACACAGCTGGCCTGCTTGCCGTTGGTGCTTTTGACAGTAATGGTGGCTGTACCTGCCGAGAGAGCATTCACCACGCCGTTTTTCACGGATGCCACGTCAGGATTGCTGCTCGACCACTTCACCTGCTGATCGGTGGCGTTGGCAGGCTTGATGACGGCGGTCAATGTATCAGAGGAACCCTTCTCCAGACTAAGAGTTGATTGGTTGAGTGAGACAGCCGTTACGGGAACGGAACTGCTTTCGGCAAAATGCATAACCTCATCATAGCCGAAGGGTTGGAAGCCGAGCTGAACCTGATTCCAGTCGTTTTCGCTGCCCTGGTAATGGATATTGATCTTAGAGGTAGCGTCTGTACCTCTGCTGAAGGCGTAAGCGTTGATTCTTTGGATACTTTTCGGGAGAGTAACGCTGGTCAGATTGGTATCATAGGCAAACGCACCATCACCGATTATCGTAACGCCCTCTGGAATGATGATTTCACTCAGCAGCTGATTCCCCTCGAAGGCATTTTCGCCGATGGTCTTCAGACCGCTGCCGAGTACCACGAGCTTCATGGAGGTGCATCCGTAGAAGGTGGATTCTTTGATGATGGAAATCTGATCGGGAATATGGATGAATTCCAGAGAGGTGCAGTAGTAAAATGCCTCATTGCCCAGATCGGTGAGAGAATACGGGAGATTTACCGAGGTTAATGATGAGCACTCGTTGAATGCAAACGGACCGATGGAGGTAACGCTTTCGGGGATGAAGACATCGGTCAGTGAACTGCATTGAGAGAAGGCGGATGCTCCGATGGAGGTCACTCCTTGGGGGATGACAACGGTTTTCAGGGAGTTTTTCTTGGAGAACGCCTTTTCACCGATAGCCGTTACCCTGTATCCGTCAATATCGGTGGGGATCGTCACAGAGGATTCATTGCCGTAATAATCGGTGATGACGGCATTACCGTTTTCCAGGCGATAGCCGTACTCCGACACATGAAGCTCATAGGAAGCGCTGCCTTCCTTGTAGTTCCTGTTGGCAGGAACGGATGCGGTGATGATGCAGGAGCCTTCGCCCACAGGTGTTACCCATCCTTTATCGGAAACGGTTGCCACAGAAGGATTACTGGAGGTATAGGTGACCTCAGCGGTCGTTTTCTTTTGCAGGGTATTCTGAATCCCCTGACTGTTCAGGGGGAGGGACAGCGACGGCTTGTTAAAGGAAAGCTCGGGATCGGCCTGCTGAATGGTGACGGTAACCGTGCCCACAGAGACGGCCTTTCCGGGCGTCCAGACATAGTAATTGATCTCATACTCACCGCCGTAGATCAGAAAGACGGAAAATTCAGGAATGTGGTATCCGTAGAATCGTATGGTGTTAGCCAGTGTACTTACCGTAGAATATGTACTTGAGCTGTTCAGATCGCCCACTTCGTAGCGGAGGAGCATCTCATCCAGTCCGAGTTCCTCGGCTGTAATGAGATCATCGTCGTGTGCATTTCCGTTATAGGTATAGACAACATCTTTGTGTGGGAGGGTCATGGTGGGTACTGACAGATAACGCACGGTATACTGATTACTGCGGCAGAATGACTGTGTGGTGCTGTTCTGCAGGCAGGTGAAAACGGCAGACTGGCTGATGCCACTGAAAACATCCGTGTTGTGGTATTCCACGAAGGGGCTGTATACGGCAATAGAGGTGAGGGAGGAACAGTTCTGGAAGGCTTGCCGGGCGATGTCCTCCACCGAAGTGGGGATGGTGATGCTGGTGAGCGCCTTACAGAGGAAGAATGCACCGCTGTCAATCTTTTTCAGTCCCTCCGGCAGCGTGATGGAAGAGAGCTGGTAGCAGCAGTTAAAAGCCGTAGAGCCGATGGTTTCCAGACAGTTGGGCAGTTCGACAGAACAGAGCTGTTTACATCCGGAGAAGATACTGTCAGGAAGAGTGACAAGATTAGCAGGGAGCCTGAATGACGTCAGGGAAGTACATCCGGTAAAGGCGGAAGAACCGATGGTTTCCACGGAATCCGGGATAGTGATGTAGGGCAGGGAGGTGCACCGAGCGAAGGCAGAATTACCGATCTCGGTCAGCGAATCAGGCAACACGATGGTGCGAAGAGAGCTGCAATCCGAAAACGCACAGTTTCCGATACGGGTAATCGCTCCGGTAAACACGACCTGTCGGATGGAAGACAGATAGTCTTTCCACGGGACATCCGTCTCGATCCCCTCGTAGTAATAGTTGACGGTTGAGTAATCCGTCATTTTACCGCTGCCGGAAATGGTCAGGGTACCGTCCTGGTAGCTCCAGGAGATATTGTCCTCCGCAGAGACAGCGCTTGCCGTCACAATGCCGGCAGAGAGAGACGCGGAGACGGCGCTGCCCGTGCCGAGGAGCATCAGGGTTGAGAGAGTCACGGCACAAAGCCGCTGCATCAGATTCCTTTTCATGGTAAGAACCTCCTTTGTTTTCCGGAAGCACCGAAATGCACCGGGATCGTACGGTTGCCGGATCAGACAGGCTCCGGTTTGCGGAACAGCCGGATGGGAAAGTGACAACCGGAACACGTTCGATATTCATTATATTTTATCACAATTGTATAGGATTGTCAATTATTCTTGAACATAATGAACAATCCAACGGAAACCGGGAGGGGGGCGGAACAGGGATAGCCATTATCCAAAAATCGTCACACCCACGACCGTTTATACCCTGTCACATACCGTCCATACCAGAATGATTGCAAAGATGGGAAAATGTCTATCATTTTTGTAATCGTTGACGAAAGACTGGTAAACAATTATGATGAGCAGAACTGATCTGATTCCGCTGAGCACCGTCATCGGCGGGGAATGTACCGATAAGGATAATATGACTTCTGAAAAACTGATCGATTTTTTGAGAAGATTGATTCAGTGCAGCAATAAAAAAGTATTTCTAATACTGGATAATCTCCGTGTACATCACTCTATTGACGTCAGAAAGGTGCTGACAAATGTTTCGCAGATATCGGAAAGCACGATTGTCCTGAGAGAATCCGTAACGGTTACCCCGGCGCTGAAAAACACCTCGGCTCTTTCGGCAGGAACCATCATGGCAGGTCGGAGCGTGACTGTAAACGCATCAGCTACAGGCGGTGCCGGCGGCTATCAGTATGCCGTATGGTACAAGAGGGCTTCCTCGGATACCTGGACGACTGCTCGGAAATTTGCCGACAATGCGGAAATCTTCGTTAAGCCGATCAAATCGTGGCAGACAGCGCAGGCATTTTCCTCTGTCAGCAGCGTCAAGATCAAGCTCAGTTTCGGCGGTGAATATAAGATCCGCATCAAGTGCAAGGATTCCAGAAATACCGTTATCTACAAGGATATCAAGGTCAAGGTAACCTCATAACCGATCAACAGGACGATCCGGAAACGGGTCGTCCTGTTCTTGGGCGAAAAAAGAAACGCAGATACGCCCCGGAAAGGAATCGTATCTGCATCAGCTTGTCGAAAGGTCTGCCTCAAAGGGGCAGGCTTTTTTGCTGTATAGTAAAACCACCCGTTAGGCGAGTGGTTCAGTCTGTAGAATTGCAGTGGTTTCTTTAGTGAGTAGTAAGATGTGTAACGCAGGTGAATCATAAGACGATTATTCTCTTCATTTTGTTCAATTCTGACGAGAAAAGAAAAACCGCATAAACAAGGAATAATCCTTTGTTTATGCGGTTTAAGCGGAGGACAAGGGATTTGAACCCTCGCGCCGGTTTCCCGACCTACTCCCTTAGCAGGGGAGCCCCTTCACCACTTGGGT
>ONEU01000219.1 GCA_900316925.1 uncultured Eubacteriales bacterium | reverse complement strand
CACGCTGTCGTTCGCTTACGCTCACTCTGTTCGTTGTAAAACGAGGGTGCAGTTTCGCTAACATCCGGCACGGCGGCTTGCGCCGATTATTTTCTACGACCGCCGACACGCCCCTTGACGGGGCGCTTAACGGCTGGTCTCTTCGGGATTCTCGGGTTCCGTTTTCTATCATAATACCCGTGCCTACTGCTTAGCAGTTGCAGACGAGGATAGAAAGTCGGTTGATTGATGGTCAATCGGTCGTTGGTAATATGGGACCGGCAGCTTGCCGGCGGTAGATTGCCGGCGGAGGCATTGCGGTTGAAGATGAGTATGCAGGAAACTATTTTGCCGTCAGGTCACGGATGACACGGGAAGCCAGAATCAGCCCCGCTACCGACGGCACACAGGCATAGCTTGCCGGTACGGGCTTGTGGGAATCCGGGTCGATCTGCGGATTCTGAAGCTTAAACGGTTCCTCCTTGGAATAGACCACGGTCAGTTTCCGTATGCCTCTTGCTTTCAGTTCCTTCCGCATGACTCTTGCTAGCGGACAGACAGAGGTCTGATAAATGTCCGCCAATTCAAACCGGGTCGGATCGAGCTTATTACCGGCGCCCATGGATGAAATGATAGGCACGCCTGCTTTCTGTGCCTGTATGACCAGCTCGATCTTGCCGCTGACGGTATCAATCGCATCCACAACGTAATCATAGTGTGAAAAATCGAATTGATCCGCGGTTTCGGGAGAGTAAAAGCAGTCGTGCACCGTCACGCTGACAGCGGGATTGATATCCTTCGCCCGCTGCGCTGCGACCTGCGCTTTTGGCTGACCGACAGTCGAGGTGAGTGCGATGATCTGTCGGTTGATATTGGACAGACTCACCACATCCTTGTCGATCAGCTCCAGGTGTCCCACCCCGCTGCGGGCAAGCGCTTCAACGACATAGCCGCCCACACCGCCTACGCCGAAGATGGCCACGCGGCATCGGCTGAGCCGTTCAACGGCGTTCTCACCCATCAGCATGGCCGTTCTGGAAAATCGTTCGTTCATATCAGACACCCTCATTCAATGGAGCAACCGATGGTTACTCTGATATATGGATATGGCTGCCGCACGTTCATGCGACAGCCTGTGATAAACATGATTTGTTTCGCTTATTCAGTCGGGATGACGGCAATGCCCAGGTCTGTGAGCTGCTGCGGATCAACATCTGCAGGAGCGTTGGTCATCGGCTCACTGGCGTTCTGAACCTTCGGGAACAGAACTACATCACGCAGGGTAGGTGCTTTCAGCATCTGCATCACCAGTCTGTCCAGACCAATGCCCATACCGCCGTGAGGCGGTGCACCGAACTTGAAGGCATCCATCAGGAAGCCGAACTTACGGTAAGCCTCTTCATCACTCAGACCCAGCATAGAGAACATCTTCTTCTGAAGCTCGGGATTGGTGATACGGATGGAACCGGAAGAAAGCTCAATGCCGTTGAGAACCATGTCATAAGCCTTGGCATAGACCTCGCCCTTGTTACCGTCCAGCTTGTCCATACAGTCGTCGGTGGGAGAGGTGAAGGGGTGGTGCATTGCAAGCCACTCACCGCTCTCTTTGTCGAACTCGAAGAACGGGAATTTCACGACCCACAGGAAATTGTAACCGTCTTTGATGACGTTCAGCTTCCTGGCACACTCTGTACGCACGGCACCGAGGGTGGACAGAACGGTATTGTTGTCGGCGTCGGCCACGATCATCACGACATCGCCCTTTTCAGCGCCGGCTTTTGCGAGGATCGCCTGCATTTCCTCTTCGGACATGAACTTGGCAAAGCTCGAAGAAATGCCGTCGTCCGTCCAGCGGATCCATGCCAGTCCCTTGGCACCGATTCCGCGGACAAATTCTGTCATCTTGTCGATTTCCTTACGGGTGTAGGTCTTCACGGCAGCTTTGGCGGTGATGCCTCTCACGGAACCGCCCTCGGCAAGCGCATTCTTGAATACGGCAAACTCCGTCTGCTTTACGATATCAGAGAGGTCAAAAAGCTCCATGCCGAAACGGGTGTCCGGCTTGTCGGAACCGAAGCGTTCCATGACCTCGTTGTAGGTGTAGCGGGGGAAGGGGGTGGGGATGTCGATGTTCATAACATCCTTGAACAGACGCTTGATATAGCCTTCACCGATCTCAAGGACATCCTCCATGTCAACGAAGGACATTTCCAGGTCGATCTGGGTAAATTCGGGCTGACGGTCAGCACGGAGATCCTCGTCACGGAAGCAGCGTGCGATCTGCATATAACGGTCAAAGCCAGCCACCATGCAGAGCTGCTTGTACATCTGGGGAGACTGGGGGAGGGCATAGAAAGAGCCCTTGTGGATACGGGAGGGAACGAGGAAGTCCCTGGCGCCCTCGGGGGTGGACTTGATGAGCATGGGTGTTTCCAGCTCAATAAAGCCGTTTTCGTCAAAATAGTCACGGGTCACCTTGGCAACCTTGTGACGGAAGAGCATATTATTCTGCAGCTGCGGACGGCGCAGGTCAAGATAGCGGTATTTCAGCCTGGTCAGCTCGGCGGTGGGACAGTTGTCGATGATCTCAAAGGGGGTTGTCTCACTCTCGGAGAGGATCCGCAGCTCCTTGACTTCGATCTCGATCTCACCGGTGGGGATGTCCTTATTTTTGGAGCTTCTTTCACGCACGAGACCTCTTGCAGCGAGGACATATTCCGAACGGACAGCAGCTGCCTTCTCAAAAACGGCTCTGTCGGTATTATCGTCAAAGGCAAGCTGTACGATGCCGGTCCTGTCACGCAGGTCAATGAAGATGAGCTGTCCTAAATCTCTCTGGCGCTGTGTCCAGCCGCAGACCACGACCTCCTCGCCGATGTTTTCCGCACGCAGGTCACCGCAGTAGCCGGTGCGTTTCAAGCCTGTTAAAAATTCTGCCATTGTCATTACTTCCTTTATTTCATAGAATCAAGCTGACTGAGCAGCTTTGTCTGATCGCTTTCTACATAAGCGTCAAAAAACTCATTGAAAAAGCCGTCATCCAACGGAACCAGCTTTTCGGTATGATCCTCCATGTTCTTGAGCTTGGCTCTGTTTTCGGCAAGCTCACTTTCACCGATGACCATGAGGAAGCGTGCCTTGATCTTGTCGGCATATTTCATCTGGGGTTTGAGTGCCCTGCCGACGATATCGCCCTCGGCAATGAGGGAGGAGCTTCTCACCTGTTCAATGATGGTGAAGGCCTTTGCTTTTGCGGCGTCACCCAATCCGATCACATACAGATCGCAGACGGGGGGATGGGGGATCTCGATCTTCTGGCTTTCGAGCAGCAGCAGTAAACGCTCAATACCCATGCCGAAGCCAAGGGACGGTGTGTGCTGACCGCCGAGCTCTTCGATGAGACCGTCATAACGGCCGCCGCCGCAGACGGTTCCCTGAGCGCCGATATCCTGAGAGACAAATTCAAACACCGTGCGGGTGTAGTAATCAAGTCCCCTCACGATCTGCGGATTGATCTTGTAGCGGAGCTTAGCGGCATCCAGACAGCTTTTCACACCCTCAAAGTGAGCCTTGCAGTCGTCGCAGATATAGTCCAGCACTACCGGAGCTTTGGCGGCAACAGCGGCACATTCCGGATTCTTGCAGTCCAGGATACGCATGGGGTTCCTGTCCAGACGGGACAGACAGGTCTCACAAAGCTGATCCTGACAGGAGGTGAAATACTCCTTGAGAGCCTTGTGGTAAAGCGGACGACATTCCTGACAGCCAATGGAATTGAGTTCGAGGCTGAGGTTCATCACACCCAGGCGGTCGAAGATGGAGTGAGCGGCGCAGATGACCTCTGCATCGGCAAAATACGACGGAGCGCCGTAAACCTCCATGCCGAACTGGTGAAACTCTCTCTGTCTGCCCTTCTGCGGCTTTTCATAGCGGTAGCAGGAGGTGAAGTAATAGGCCTTGATGGGATAGCCGTCATTATAGACGCCGTGCTCCAGTACGGCTCTGGCAGCGCCGGCCGTTCCCTCCGGACGCAGGGTGACGGATTCGCCGCCCTTGGTGGTGAAGGTATACATCTCCTTCTGCACAACGTCAGTCGTATCACCCACCGAGCGGTTAAACAGCTCTGTATGCTCAAACACAGGCGTGCGGATCTCCTTGAAGCCATACACCTGCGCCTGCTTGCGCATGATATCTTCCACGAACTGCCACCGATAGCTCTGGGAAGGCAGTACGTCCTCAGTTCCTTTGATTCCGTTTGTAATCAGTTTCATAGATTCCCCTCCATTAGAGATAAATACCATACCCTCTATTATACAATGTTCTGCGGCAATAGGCAACTAAAAAATGATGATTTTCGGTGCGTATAAATTGCAATATAAAATGTCAGTGAAATTAAGCGACATTTAAATTTTTAAGTAAATCATT
>ONEU01000220.1 GCA_900316925.1 uncultured Eubacteriales bacterium | reverse complement strand
CCTACAGCTGTTACCGTAAATTCATCTTCCCACTTTGCAGCATCGACAGATGCACTTACCGTACCATACTCGGAAGAAACAGCCGTAATGCTGTTCTCGGCATTAGGGTCGATGATGGCTACTTTCAGGTCAAGAGCGCGTATACCTTCTCTGCGAATATAGATTCTGTTTGTGTCTGATACAACAGAAAATGTTTTTGATGCGTCACTGGTGCTGAAGAAATCATTGCCGGAAACTTCTTCTCCATCACCAGTGTTATCTGCAACAGCAAAATAAGAATAGTTTTCTTCTTCACTTGTAACAGTACCTGAAACCACAACCCTGCAGTTTTCAGGTGCATTGATTACCACATATCCGTCTGAAGATGAGTTGTTTTTGCCATCGTCGATAACCTTGAAGCTTTTTACTTCAGCGGGTACATTCACAAAGAGTTTGCCGCTATAAGGCATATCAACAGACAGACCGCCCTCAGCAGTAAGGTTGTTTGTAAACGTAGGAGTTACCGTTACGTTTGTATCCGGAATCTTGAAGTATGCGATATCGGAATACCACTTGCCTCCGGTAAAGCTTACGGGTTCTCCGTCAGTATCTGTAATTTCAAGGCCGGCAAGCTTATAGCCTGACATCAGGTTGGGCTGTATTGTTACATCGGTGCCGATTACGCCTTCTGACGGTGTTGCAGTAAGCTGACCGCCGGTGGCACTTTTCAGAGTGACCTGATGGTTTTCATTGAGATTTATGACCCTTACTGTAAGGTCAATGGTGGATTCATCATTTCCTTCCTCACACCATTCATAGTCCGAGGCTATGAAGGTAACGTTTCCGGTGGTCGTGTAAGGCAGACTCGGCTGATGCTCATGGTCAAAAAATAAACAATCACCGCTTGTATCGTCTCCGTCATATACTGTGACAAAATGTGAATAGCATGAAACATTTACGTCGCCGTCGATCACAAAGATACATCCATCAGGAGCTGTGAGCTTAAGATTTCCGCAAAAAGCATTGCTGACACCTTTGTCCTTGCCGTTGTCGCCATATATCTTGAAGGATCTTATGCCCTCAGGAATAGTGATCTCTTTTGTACCTTTTGAAGGCATATCTATATGCAGGCCGCCGTCTGCCGTATACTTGTCTGTAAAGTTAGCTGTGATAATAACACGCCTATTGGGCATTCTGAAAGTACCGGTGTTTCCGTCGTACCAGTTGCATGATTCGACCTTGATGTCGTTGCCGAATACGTCAAAAACACTGACATCGCAAAGCATATAGCCGTTGGCAGTATCGGGTGTAGCGGTAATTTCTACAATGTCACCAACGCAGGCCTCTCCAAGGTTTCCTGTAACAGTTACAGTTCCGCCCTGAGTCTGAACACAATCGAGCCGATAGGGACTCCTCTCGTAAACTCTGACATCAAGACCGAAAATTTCCCCGTTCAGATTAGTCATGTTATATTCAATAAATGCCTTATTGCCTGACGTAATGACGTCATCTGTTACGTAATCATATCCTCTTCTTTCATCCTCTTGACTTTCTGTCAGCCTGGTGCCCGAATTGTTTTCTCCGTCAAAAACACAATAGTTGGATTCGCCTGTAGTATGCAGATTTCCGTCTATACTCAGTACGCAGCCTTCAGGAGCTATTATCTGCAGAGTTCCTGACTGGTCTTCGCCGCTGTTTGTGACCCTAAAAGCCTTTACACTCTGGGGAATAACCAGCTGTTTATCTCCGGATTCAAAAGTATACAACAGTTCTTCCGGGATTGAGCCGTCCAAGAATAACGGCTTTACAGTAACAGCCTTATCAGGCATTTTGAAGGTTGCTACGTTGTCATTGTTCCATTTGTCAAAGACAGTATTTACCTCTTTACCGTCTTCGTCAACAACATGGATACCAGCAAAAGTAAATCCGTCTTCATATTCAGGTGTTGCTGTGACCGTAATTTCCTGGCCCTTTTTAGCAGAGGTGATATTATCGGATAAAGCAACGGTTCCGCCCTCTGCCTGTTCAACATTGATATCATGCGGTATCCATTCAACAAATCTTATATGGAGATTTACACCGTCTGACGCTACGCTTCCATCAGAAGAGAACTGGATATAAATTTGGTTTTGTGAGCTTATCAGATCAACTGATTTTTCTCCTGAACCACTGAAAAGATTAGTGAAGTCATCATTTGATCCGTCATAGATATTAAGGAAATCACGATCCTCTTCTGTAGAAATGCTTCCGGTCACCTCGATACGTGCATTCGAAGGCGCAATAATACAAACACGGTCATCACAATTGGTTCCATATCCTTCCTCCCCGTCGCGTTCGGTTCTGACATCAAATTCAAAGCCCACATTTCTGTCCGAAAGATCGAGGGTCTCCTCATCCTGATACGGCAGGTAATAATAACCGCCGTCATCATTTTGGAGGAGCCTGGTGAAATCATCGTTCGAAGCCTTTACGACCATTGGTTGGGGCATTATTCCGACAAGCGGAGAAAACGGGACTGCTCCCGAGATGAGTACGCCCACAAGCAAAGCAGCAAATATTCGTTTAACCTTGCTTTTAGCACTTTTACTCATAAGAAAACCTCCTCTGAACTATTGATTGTAAGATTTCACTATCTGTGCGAAAGACATCGGATTACATCGTTCATAATAGATAGTATTATTTCTACCACAAGTAAATCGTTTGTTCAGTTTACCATTGTTATAACGCAAAAGGAACTTCTTTTCAAGAAAAACATGACGATCCTGCTGTTTTTTATAAAACTGTTATGACAAGAGAAAAGCACAGTGCCCGCAAGCACTGTGCCGGAATATGATAAATCGGAAGCGTCAGATGGTGATATCGGAGCGGTTAATTGCGCAGAGGATACCGCGCACGGATGCCTTGAAAATGCCGTGGGAAATGCCCACACCGAAGATTGTCTTGCCCTCTGGCGTTTTGAGCTGGATGTATGAAATAGCCTTTGAATCCGAACCCTGGGAAATGGAGTGCTCACTGTAGTTTACAAACTCAAATCCGTCAATGCCGATCGTCTTGAGCGCCTTGAAGAAAGCGTCGATGGGGCCGTTGCCCTCGCCGTAGATTTCAACGTCACGGTCTTCCCTGACCAGATGGACCGTACCCTTGAAGGAAGCTCTCTCCTGGTCCAGATTAGTGATAAGGTGGCTGACGAGCCACAGCTTCTGCTCAATGTCGATGTAGTTCTTGTTGAATACCTCCATCAGCTCGTGGGGAGCAAGCTCTCTGCCGATGCGGTCACACTCTGCCTTGACAAGTGCGCCGAACTCCGGATGCATTGCCTTCGGAAGCTCGTAGCCGAAGATGTTCTGCATGATGAAGGCGGCGCCGCCCTTGCCGGACTGGGAGTTGATACGGATGATCGGCTCATACTGTCTGCCAACGTCGGCGGGGTCAATGGGCAGATAGGGAATCTCCCACTTGTCACTGCCGGTCTCCTTGACGTATGCAAAGCCCTTGTTAATGGCATCCTGATGGGAGCCGGAAAATGCGGTGAACACGAGATCACCCACATAGGGCTGACGTTCGCCGATCTTCATTTTGGTGCAGCGCTCGTAGATCTCACGGTAACGGGGCAGATTGCTGAAATCAAGATGGGGGTCAACGCCCTGGGTGAACATATTCAGACCCACAGTGACGATATCGAGATTACCGGTACGTTCGCCGTTGCCGAAGAGAGTTCCCTCAATACGGTCGGCACCGGCCAGCAGACCCAGCTCTGCACAGGCAACGCCCGTACCCCTGTCGTTGTGGGGATGGAGGCTGATGATGGCGGATTCCCGGTTGGGCAGATGGGTGATGAAATATTCAATCTGATCGGCATAGGTGTTGGGGGTGCACATCTCCACGGTATTGGGCAGGTTGAGGATAATGGGATTCTCGGGAGTGGGCTGCACCACGTCCATGACAGCCTGACAGATTTTGACGGAATTATCCACCTCGGTGCCGGAGAAGCTCTCGGGAGAGTATTCCAGACGGAAGTTGGTGTCGCCGTCATAGCTGTCAATCAGCTCTTTGATGAGCTTGGCGCCCTCCACAGCAATGTCGATAATCCCGTCCATGTCCTTCTTGAAAACCACCTTGCGCTGGAGCGTAGAGGTGGAGTTGTAGAAGTGCACGATCACGTTCTTGGCGCCCTTGACGGCCTCGAAGGTTTTGCGGATGAGGTGTTCTCT
>ONEU01000221.1 GCA_900316925.1 uncultured Eubacteriales bacterium | reverse complement strand
CTCATTTAGTCTGAATGTTTACTTGGAGCTTATTATACTTTTTAAGAATTTGCGGAGAAAGACGATGGGGATTTGACGCTTACCTTTCACCCGTTAGATTAGTGTCATGCCCGACACACACACAAAAAACGATGACCCCGCAAAAATCGGGATCATCGTTTCAAACCATTCTAAAGTCAAATGATCAACCTGCGCCAGCTTTTAACGGCATTTTGCTGTCACTTCTTTTTATCAAACCCGGGATTGAACGCATAGAAGTTTTTGCTGTCGAGCTTATCCGTGACAAGCCGCAGCGCTTCGCCGAATCTTTGGTAATGCACAACCTCTCTGGCACGCAGAAAACGAATGGCGTCTATGACATCCGGGTCATCACAGAACCGCAGGATATTGTCATAAGTTGTCCGGGCTTTTTGTTCCGCGGCTAAGTTTTCGTGAAGATCCGTGATAATGTCACCTTTGACTTGCATTGTGGAAGCAGAATAAGGTACACCGCTGGCTGCCGCAGGATAAATACCGGTTGTATGATCTACAAAATAGTCTCCAAAACCGGAAGCCTTGATCTCTTCCATTGAAAGACCTTTTGTGAGCTGATAGACAATGGTTCCTACCATCTCTAAGTGGGCTAATTCTTCTGTCCCGATATCCGTCAGAACAGCCTTGACCTCAGGATACGGTACCGAATACCGCTGGCTCAGATAGCGCAGGGAAGCTCCCAATTCCCCGTCAGGACCGCCGTATTGCGATAAAATGATCTTGGCCAGTTTTGGGTTAGTTTGTTTGATATTGATGGGGTATTGCAGCTTCTTTTCATAAACCCACATATTCAGCCCTCCTGTTGATCCCAGGGCCAGGGATCGGCGATCCAGGCCCAGCGGTTGCCGGTTTCCGTCATGGGAGTGAGGGGCCCGAATTTATCCTCGAACTCCCGTCTGGCGGTATTGCCCTTATCTTCGTAATAGTTCAGCGCATTGGCAGCCGCTGTGTCGTTGGGGTGGGTATCCAGATAGATATGCAGCTCCTGAACGGCAAAATCATAGGTGGAAAGCCGGCGCAGCATTCTTTCACGTTCATTCATCCGCCATACCTCCTCTTTTCCCCATTGCTGTAAACGGTTTATTCAGTTCAGGAAACAGTGTGCCTGCCTGGAGACCGTGTTCGGGAGAATAGAGTTTGGCAGCATTCTGGAACGGAACGTATGCCATTGCAACAGCAGGATCCTTCGGAATCGGCTTGATGAAGAACTCGGAATTCTGTAGTTCTTTGATAATATCCATGATCAATCTCCTTTCACTTTTCTACATATATAGATTATGATTCTTCGGAAGTTCCTGTGACAAAACACAAAAAATGAAAACCGTTTGATTTATCCTTGCTAATTCGTCAAGAATGTTGTATAATAGTGATAATAGCATGAATATGCCATCCTTCTCTGAAGCCGCTTCGGAGAATTCTGAATAGAAAAAGGGGGTTGAGGAATGGATTATCTGGGGAAGACCTGTCCGGTATGCTCGCAAAACTTCCACGAAGGTGATGATGTGGTCGTGTGCCCCAAGTGCGGTGCACCCTATCACAGAGGCTGCTATCAGGAAAAGGGAAAGTGTCTGTTTACGGATCTTCATCAGAGCAAAAAAAGCTGGCACGAGGTCTACGATGACGATCCTACCGCTGATAACGAGGAAACCGTCAAATGCTTTAGCTGCGGCACCATGAATGCGGAAAATGCCATTGTCTGTAAGAATTGCGGCAGCTTTCTTTCGCAGTCTGTTTCCAAGCATATCCGGGACGACACAGACGATGAATCGGAGGATCAGGATACCCGGGAGGATTTTGAGGGGAAGATTCCGGCAGGACCCTTTTCGTTTCTGATCGATCCCATGGGCGGTGTTGCCAAGAACGAGGATTTTGACGGCGTGACAGCCGCTGAGCTCTCCAAATATGTCAATGCCAATACCCAGTACTATATCCCGCTGTTTGCCAGGATCAAGAAAATGAATAAAAGCAAGATCAATTTTGCCGCTTTCTTTTTTACCGGAGCCTGGTTCCTCTATCGGAAACAGTATCTCAAGGGTGCAATTATTGCCCTTCTTTACCTGATCGTTGAGCTTTCCTCTATTTTTCTGGTATCGGCAGTCTCCCTGCCGCTGTATCGGGAGGCAAATGCAGCTTTTGCGCAAACCAACCTGTCTCACCCGATGATCGGTAACTACCTGAGCTGGGCTTACGATCATTATTCCTTTGGTGGTTCCATGCTGATCCTGCTGCCGTATCTCTTGTATGCCTTCCGGTTCGGCATCTGCCTGTTTTCCGGGTTGACCGCCAACCGCGGGTATTATCAATTCTGCATCAGGAAAACGAAGCTGGCAAAACAACGCTGTGCGGATGGTGACACCATGAAAGCCATTTCCGAAGCCGGCGGCGTGAATACCGCTATTGCATGGACATTCTTTGCCTGCTATGTCATTCTGTATATTACATCCCTGTTTGCATAAAAAATTATAAATGGAGGAGATTCCCATGAAAGTAACCAAAGCTGTCATCCCTGCTGCCGGCCTCGGCACAAGAGTCCTTCCCGCTACCAAATCCATGCCCAAGGAAATGCTGACCATCGTTGACAAGCCTGCTATCCAGTACATTGTCGAAGAGGCTGTTAACTCCGGCATTACCGATATTCTGATCATTACCAACAGAGGTAAGGGTGTTATTGAAGATCACTTCGACAGAAGCCCCGAACTCGAGGAAAGACTGCTCGCCAGCGGCAAGCAGGATGTGTATGAGCAGGTGGTGGCGATCTCAAAGCTGGCAAATATCTACTTTGTCAGACAAAAGGAAACGAAGGGTCTTGGCCATGCTGTGAATTGTGCACGTTCCTTTGTCGGAAACGAGCCGTTTGCCGTTCTCTACGGCGACGATGTGATCATCGGCGAAGATCCTGCCTGCGGTCAGCTCATCAGAGCCTATGAGAAATACGGCAAGGCTGTGGTAGGTATCAAGGCAGTTCCCGAGGAGGCTATCTCCAAGTACAGTTCCCTGAAGGTTGAACAGTTGGAGGATAATATTTTCAGCTGCACCGACATGGTGGAGAAGCCCAAGACAAAGGAAGAGGTTCTGTCGCTGTATTCCATTCTGGGCAGATGCGTTCTGACCCCCGATATCTTTGATGTCCTCGATCAGACAAAGCCCGGTGCAGGCGGAGAGATTCAGCTTACTGACGCTATGCAGACACTGGCACGGACGGTTGGTATGACCGGCGTTGATTTCACCGGCAAGCGTTATGATATGGGCGACAAGCTCGGTATTCTGGAAGCCACGGTAGAGATTGCCCTGCAGAATCCCGTGCTCGGAGACAGCTTCCGTGCGTACCTGAAAAACCTGATTCCCACACTCTGATCCATGCTGATGATAGCCGGGGCACCGATTGACGATGCTCCGGCTTTTTATATCCTGTGGAACACCGCAGTCACGGCCTGAAGAAGCGGTCTGTGACGAGATACCAAAACAGAAAAGGAGCGATAACCATGGTAGTGTATATGAAGCATCCGCTGATCCTGCATAAGATCACGATGCTGCGAGATGAAAGAACGGGAACGAGTGATTTCCGCAAGCTGGTGGAGGAGATTGCCATGCTGATGGGCTATGAAGCCCTGGCAGACCTTAAAACCCATCAAGTAGAGATCAAAACCCCCATTGAAGATACGATCCAGCCGGTACTGGACGGCAGAAAGCCTGCTGTCATTCCCATTCTGAGGGCCGGTCTGGGGATGGTCGGCGGACTGCTTGCACTGCTGCCGAATGCGAAGGTGGGGCATATCGGAATGTACCGGGACGAAGAAACGCATACCCCCCATGCGTATTACTGTAAGCTGCCGCCCTTTATGGAAGAACGGCTTGCGATTGTTGTTGATCCCATGCTGGCAACCGGCGGTTCGCTGATCGATGCGGTGAACGAGATCAAAAAGTCCGGCTGTCAGAACATAAAATGTATGTGTATCATTGCAGCGCCCGAGGGCGTGGCAGCCTTTACGAAGACACATCCGGATGTGACCCTTTATGTGGGTGCCCTTGACCGCTGTCTGAATGAGAATGCCTATATCTGTCCCGGTCTTGGTGATGCCGGTGACCGTATTTTCGGAACAAAATGATGACATCAGAAATCCCCATCCGTCAAAGTATGCTCAGACGGATGGGGATTCTGTTGTTTGCGGGCGGTACCTACTCTTTACAGATCAGTGCGACACAATGGGCAGAAATGCCTTCCAGACGGCCGGTGAACCCAAGATGTTCTTCCGTGGTGGCCTTGATGCTCACACAGTCCGAATCAATCTCCAGGATCGCGGCAATCTTCTGCCGCATTTCTTCAATATAGGGCTTGAGCTTTGGCTTCTGTGCAATCACGGTGGCGTCAAGGTTTGAGACGGTGTAGCCGTTGTGCAGGAGCTCATCCCTGGCAGCTTGCAGCAAACGAAGACTGTCTGCGCCTTGATAGGCAGGATCGGTGTCGGGAAAGTGTGTCCCGATATCTCCCAGGGCGGCTGCCCCGAACAAGGCATCAATAATAGCGTGGGTCAGCACATCGGCATCGGAATGTCCGTCGAGTCCCTTCTCGTAGGGAATGGTCACGCCGCCCAGAATGAGCCTGCGGTTCTCTGTCAGCCGGTGGACATCATATCCGTGTCCGACTCGTATTTTCATAGCAATCACCTCTTCCATCACTATACCAGAAATCTGTCCACGATGCAAGCGGCAAGCTGCCGCTCCTGTGGAAATCCATTTTGACCTGCCAGTTACCAGGGAAAACCTTTTTTTGGCGAAAAAAGGTTTTCCCCGGACCCCTTTCTAAAATTCGCTGCGGAATAAGACTTGCAGCAATTGGTAAGCACTAACTTCTCATCATGGACGTTCAGGCAAGTATTATTCAAAACTGATTTCCGTGCAGAGCTACACGCTGCGTAGTCATGCTTGCCGGCTGTTTCATTGTAAAAACATGGTACGGTCACTCGATCAACGGGTGCACAGGCCTTCTATCCTGTGCGCTTATTGCATATAGATAAACAAGACTTGAAAAAAAGGGGTTCGGGAATGAAGTGGCTGGAACAAATTAACGGGGCGGTCAATCAACTGGTCTGGGGACCTTTCATGCTGGTGCTCCTGGTGGGAGTCGGTGTTTTTTACAGTATCAAGCTTCGTTTTTTTCAGCTGACGGGTTTTCGGGTATGGTGGAAGAAAACAGCCCTGTCGTTTTTGGGGACGAAGAAACAGAATGATCCCCGTCAGACGATCTCCCCTTTTCAGGCCATGGCAACAGCGTTGGCAGGGTCTATCGGTACGGGAAATATCGTCGGGGTGGCAAACGCCATTGCGCTGGGGGGAGCCGGTGCAGTCTTCTGGATGTGGGTGGCTGCTTTTTTCGGTATGGCGACGGTTTTTGCCGAAAATATCCTTGGGGTGAAATACCGGGTGAAGCGGCAGGGACGGTTTGTGGGCGGGCCGATGTATTACATTGAACACGGACTGCAATGCAAATGGCTGGCAGTGCTGTTTGCGCTGTTCTGTACGCTGGCGGCCTTTGGCATGGGAAATATGACGCAGGCTAATTCTGTGGCGGGAGCACTTGAAAACAGCTTCGGCGTGAACCGTCACCTCACGGGGATTCTGCTTGCTGTTCTGGTGGGGGTGATGATCTGCGGCGGGATCGGCAGAATCTCCCGTCTGACGGAAAAACTTGTCCCGTTTATGGCGGTTGTCTATACCGCCGCTGTGGTAATCGTGCTCACGGTAAAGGCACCCGCTGTTCCGGAAGCGCTGGGGCGAATCTTCCGGGAAGCCTTTGCGTGGCAGTCGGCTGCCGGCGGTGTCATCGGCTATAGGATGTCACAGGCGATCAAGTACGGAATCTCACGAGGCGTTTTTTCCAACGAAGCAGGTTTGGGCAGCTCCCCCATCGTTCATTCCGCTGCCGGAACGGATGATCCCTATGAACAGGGGATGTGGGGCTTCTTTCAGGTTTTTGTGGATACGATCGTTCTCTGTACGCTGATGGCGCTGTGTATCCTGACAACCGGTGCTGACAGTACCGGCTTGGATGGCATTGCACTCAGCACGTTTTCCTTTGAGGCGGTGCTCGGACACCTCGGAGGCGGATTCCTGTCGGTTTCCATTGTGCTGTTTGCCTTTGCGACACTCGTTTCCTGGTCGTATTACGGTGAGAAGAGCGTGGAGTATCTGACAAACGGCAGGTTTCTGGGGGTATACCGGCTGCTCTATGCGGGGATGGTGTATGTTGGCTGTGTGAGCAGTCTGTCGCTGGTATGGGAGTTGTCGGATACCTTCAACGGACTGATGGCTCTGCCGAATCTTGCAGCGCTCATCCTGCTGTCGGGACAGGTGAACAGAAAAGAGCTGCGGCATTCGTCATGCGGCAGCTCTTGATGTTATTCTTCTTCGAGGGATGCTACGCTCTCTTCAATGAGACTGCGGATCTCTTCCATACCGGCGCCGTTCTCCGAGGAACACGGCACCGTGATGACATCGGGATAGTCGGCAAGCTCTTCCTTCAATGCTTCCAGACGGAGCTGCTGCTGTGTCTTTTTCAGCTTATCCATCTTGGTCAGGGCAATGATGAAGGGGTAACCGCCCCGATAGAGAAAGTCGATCATGGTCATATCATCGGCTGTGGGCGGGTGGCGCATATCACAAATCTGTACAACCAGGGTAATGTTCCGCTCCTGGGCAAAATAGCCCTCTACCAGCTCGGCCCAGCGCTTTTTCTCCGACTGTGAAACCTTTGCATAGCCATAGCCCGGCAGATCCACCAGATAGGCTTCCTGCAGGGTGAAAAAATTGATGGTAGCGGTTTTTCCGGGCTTGGCGCTGACCTTTGCCATTGCCTTGCGGTTGAGCAGCTTGTTGATGAGCGACGATTTGCCCACG
>ONEU01000222.1 GCA_900316925.1 uncultured Eubacteriales bacterium | reverse complement strand
TTTCGGGCTTGGACTCCTGCTGGGAAGCCTGCTGTGAGCTTTCGGGCTTGGACTCCTGCTGGGAAGCCTGCTGTGAGCTTTCCGTTCTGGATGCCTGCGGGGGAGCTGTCAGCTCGGGGTACATATTCTCAATCATAAAAGAGAGTACCTCGGTGAGACTGTTGCCCTGACGCTGGAAGAGCAGGGAGTCAATCTCGTAGACATGGCCGTTCTTCACGGCTTTGAGGTCCTTGTAATTACTGTCATCCGGGAGCTTGTTTTTCAGGCCGGCCGCACAGAAGATATAATCGGGGTCGGAGAGCTTGATCTTGGCAATATTCTCTTCCGGGGTGGTTCTGCTGGCGCATACATTGGCAGCGTTGGCATAGCCCAGGAGCTTTCCGCTGAAGGTCGTGTCATCGGCGGCGGAACCCTCCAGATTGTACAGATAACAGCCCGTGATCACAATCTGGCTCTCGGGAATGATGCGCTGCAGATCATCCATCGTCAGCAGGATAGACTTGGATTTCTCCGCACCGTTTTCACGGCCTGTCTTGTTGCCGTCCGCCACGGCACAGATGCTTTCATAGAGCTTTGTCAGCTCGTCACTGCTGTCGGCAGGCATCATGGTCAGTACGTTGACGCTGCCCTGCTCCAGACGTTCTTTGATATCGCTGTCCAGGGTCTTGTCCGAGAACACCACATCCGGATTCACATCGAGGATCTTCTGGCTGTTGGGCTTGTTCTTGGGACCTACCGTGGGTGCCGAGGAGATCTCCGGCTGGGTACATTCGTCCGAACGTGCCGTGATCCGGTCGCTGTAGCCGCAGGCAATGAGAATGTCGGCAACAGAGTCGTTCAGGCAGACGATAGAATCGGGTTTTTCGCTAAAAACATAGTTTGCCAGCTTGACGGGATATTCCCCGTTATCCTGGGTGCGGCAGGACGAACACGCCATAATGGCCGCAACGGCAAGCAGGCATACGATTATTTTCTTCATAATGCTTTCTCCTTAATGCGATTGATGTTGCAGTCTGAACTGCGCCTCCACGGACGCAATATACTGCCGGGCACATCTCGGTGAGCGACCTCCCCGTGAGATGGCATAGGCTTCGGCGCCGGTTGTCAGCTCTTCAATGCTGATGGGGAGCTGCTTTTCCTTTGCCAGCGCCATAACAATGTCCATGTACTGCTGTTTATCGGGCTTGGTGAAGCACACCGACAGTCCGAATCTGTCCGACAGCGACAGAGCCTCCTGAATGGAATCATTGCGGTGCAGATCGTCGCCCTCCCGGTCGGAAAAGCTCTCGCGGATGATATGGCGGCGGTTGGAGGTGGCATAGATCAGAGCGTTGTCGGGACGCACGGCCAGTCCTCCCTCCAGGACGGCCTTGAGCTGTGCATAGCTTTTGTCTTCACTCGGGAAGGACAGGTCGTCGATGAAGATGATGAATTTCAGAGGGACCTCGGCGATCTTCTCCACCAGCAGCGGGAAGTCTCCCAGACGGTCCTTCGGCAGTTCTACCATGCGCAGCCCCTCGGTGTAGTAGGTATTGAGGATTGCCTTGATGGTGGAGGATTTCCCGGTACCCCTGTCGCCGTAGAGCAGACAGTTATTGCTCTGGACGCCGTGCAGGAAGGCAAGGGTATTGTCCAGGACCAGCTGCCGGGGCACTTCATAGCTTTTGAGGGTGGAGATATCAATGCTGTCGGGATGCACCACCGGTTCAATGCTCTTGTTGCGCCAGATGAAGGCACGGTAGCGGGCAAACATCCCGCACCCGCTGCGGCGGTAAAAATCCGAGAGGGTGTCGATGATCTCATCCTCATGCAGGAACTCCCGTACCGGTGTGCCGGTTCCCCATCGGGGCAGACTGCCGGCGACTGTACCAAGCTCGTCACGATAGGTATAATCATTGAGGATGGTCTCCGGTGAGAGCAGGCTGATACGTCGGATGGCGGAAAGGTCCCGTCGGATGGCGCTGATGACCTGGGTAGGCAGGTGTTTCTCCTCCCCTGCCGCCGCCGCACGGGAAAAGGCGTTTTCATCAAAGAGGGCGGTCTCGGTGATACAGCCGGCCAGATTATTGGCATAGCCCCTCTCGCTGAGCAGGGCAAACAGTCTGCCCCAGGCGGTGGTGAACTCAAACACCGGTTTATTTACGGAGCAAAGCAGCTCATAATAAGCTTTCGGAACGCTTCTGTTCCGGATGCCCTGGAAGATGGACAATGACGACATCAGCAGGGCAGCTTCTTTGGTGGGATTCATATATGTCAACTCCTTGCGAAGAACTTCATACGATGATACAGTTACTATTTTACAATGAATTTGCAAAACAGTCAATTTAATATTTGACGAATGATGGAAAATGCTCAAAAAAATTTTCCACCTCATCAGCGGATGAGGTGGAAACGGATCGCACAGGCTTCAGGCGTCCAGCAGGAACGCCGTCAGGATACGGACGGATTTCTCGGCAGCGGATTTGCTGAACACAGCGTATTCCACCGCATCATCCTCTTCGCTCATGCTGTCGGAGATGGAGCGCAGTACGGCAAACGGCACCCGGTTCACATAGCAGACCTGTCCGATACTGCCGCCCTCCATTTCGCAGGCAAGGGCGCCGAACTGCTCATTCAGGCGGGCGCGTTTATCGTTACCGCTGATGAACTGGTCGCCGGTAGCCACCGTGCCCACCACAATGCCGGTTTCACCGATCCGGCGGCAGGTATCCTCCAAGGCGGCGGTCAGTTCACAGCTGCACGGGATATATACCAGGCTTTCCCCCGGCAGGAACAGCTCGCCGGGTCTGTCACCGATGATGGTGGTATCCATGTCATGCTGCACCACGTTTTCGGCGATCACCACAGAGCCGATATGTGTCTTTGGACAGGTGCTGCCGCCGACACCGGTATTGATGATCCGGTCCGGCTGATAGCGCAGGATCATGGTCTGGGCCGTCATGGCGGCATTCACCTTGCCGATGCCGCATCTGGCTACCACACATTCCTCATTTCCAATCCTTCCGCGGGTAAAGACGATCCCGCTGATCGTCTCTGTCTGCACACCGGTCATCCGTTCAATCAGCCCGTTGACCTCTATCTCCATGGCACCGATAATTCCTGTCATCGCAGCAACACCTCTTCTGATATTCTACGGAAATGAGATAAAAAAAACAACCACCCTATTGGATGGCTGCTTTAGTGTTGGCATCTTCCTATCTTCCCGGATCGTCACCAATCAAGTATTTTCGGCACTATTGAGCTTAACTTCCGTGTTCGGTATGGGAACGGGTGGACCCTCAACGTCATCAACACCAACTG